>JAHELA010000030.1:2855-12436 GCA_024644425.1 Nitrosomonadaceae bacterium | reverse complement strand
TGTCTAGTAGCAAGCCTTGGCTCAAGCATGTTCAGGTGCCAACGTTAATTATAAATGCTCGCAACGATCCTTTCATGCCTGAAACAGTGTTACCTACGCCAGATAATGTTTCTTACGCAGTTAAACTAGAATTTCCTGAACAAGGAGGGCATGTTGGTTTTCTAAACGCGCCTTTTCCCGGAAAGCTTACATGGCTACCAGGCAGGATAATCGAGTTTCTTAAAAGTCAGACTTTGTGCTCATAGTTTGCAAATAAACCTATTTGAGGCTTAATTTTTTATTTTTAGGTTAACAATCAAAGAAATCTGGCTACTAGAGCCTTCTCAACATTTCCAGCCAGGGGAATTTTAACCCTGTAGCCATTACCTGGAGCAACATTAACCGACTTGCCATTAAGATCTTGCATATGGGACAGTTTAATAATGTGATTACCAGATGGATGTATAATTTCGAGTCGATCGCCAATCTTAAAGTGGTTTTTTACTAACACTTCTGCCATTCCACTTAATTCATCAAAATCAATGACATCTCCCACATATTGGCTACGATTTGATTCCGAATAGCCTCGTAGATAATTTTGTGTATCGCTTGCATGATGTCGTTGGTAAAAACCATCAGAATAACCACGATTAGCTAGACCTTCTAATTCGCCCAATAGAGATGGATCTAGTTTGCGTCCTGCCACAGCATCATCTATTGCTTTGCGATAAACCTGGGCAGTGCGAGCGACGTAATAAATTGATTTGGTACGTCCTTCAATTTTTAATGAGTTGATACCAAGTTTGACTAATCTTTCTACATGTTCAACTGCCCGTAGGTCTTTAGAGTTCATGATGTAAGTGCCATGCTCGTCTTCCATGATAGGCATCAATTGACCCGGGCGTTTCTTTTCTTCAATTAGATAAACTTGGTCTGCGGCAGGGTGACGTTTCACATTGCCACAATTTGCAAATTCTGATTGAGCTAGTGCTTGATTAAAATCAAGATTAATTTTTTGTGCTTCCTGTATATCCCCGCTTGCATTTTCTTCTGCAGACTTAACTTTATAGTCCCAGCGACAGGAATTAGTACATGTTCCCTGATTAGGGTCACGGTGATTAAAGTACCCAGACAGTAAGCAACGTCCAGAATAAGCAATACATAATGCTCCATGGACAAATACCTCAAGTTCGATTTCGGGGCAAAGTTGGCGAATTTGTTCAATTTCTTCAAGTGATAGTTCGCGAGATAAAATTACACGTGTTAGCCCAAGTTTGTGCCAAAATTTTACTCCAGCAAAATTTACTGTATTAGCTTGGACAGAAAGATGAATAGGCATATCTGGCCATTTTTCTCGTACCATCATAATTAGTCCAGGATCAGCCATGATAAGTGCATCAGGTTTTAGTGCAATAACTGGCTTTATGTCATCAATATAAGTTTTTACTTTAGCGTTATGCGGCAAGATATTACTTGCAACAAAGAATTTCTTCCCTATTGTGTGTGCTTCAGAAATTCCAGCACATAACTGTTTTAGTCCAAATTCATTGTTGCGAGCACGCATAGAATATCGTGGTTGGCCTGCGTATATTGCATCAGCGCCATAGGCATATGCAGCACGCATTTTTTCCAGTGACCCGGCAGGGAGTAAAAGTTCAGGTGGCTTCAACATGGTGTAGAATTAAAATTAGTCTTTGGTATTTAGTTTTAGTGTTGGTCACAAAATTAAGAAACTCAATCATAGGAGTAAAGCTGAGTTCTTTATACAGAATTGTAACATCATGTCTACTATTCCAACATTTATTCATTTACGTATGCACAGCGAATATTCCATTTCTGATGGAATCGTACGTATCGATAATGCGATAGAAAATGCAGTTACAGATAACATGCCAGCCCTCGCATTGACGGATCTTTCTAACCTATTTGGTATGGTGAAATTTTATGAAAGTGCACGTAATAAAGGAGTAAAGCCAATTATTGGTTGCGATATCTGGATTACTAATGAAAGTAACCGAGACAAGCCCTCTCGGCTCTTAGTATTATGCAAATCTTATTCGGGGTATCTGTTGCTATGTCGCCTTCTATCACGTGCTTATCGTGATAATCTGTATCGAGGTCGGGCAGAAATTAAGAAATCTTGGCTAATTAAAAATGAAATTGGAACAAATGGATTAATCGCTTTATCTAGCGGGCATCTTGGTGAAATTGGTGTGGCATTGATGCAGGACAATTACACTCAAGCCAAGACACTTGCGCAGGAATGGTCAAACCTTTTTCCTAATCATTTTTACATAGAGGTGCAACGGGTAGGTCGTGCCAACGAAGAAGTTGTTGTACAGAATTCATTAGTATTGGCATCTACCTTATGTTTGCCAGTAGTAGCTACTCATCCAGTACAGTTTTTGGCCCCTGAAGAATTCAAGGCACATGAGGCACGTGTATGTATTGCTGAGGGTTATGTACTAGGCGACAGTAGACGCCCAAAAAAATTTACAGAACAACAATATTTTAAGACTCAAGCAGAAATGGTGGCTCTCTTTGCTGATATTCCGGTTGCTCTTGAAAATAGTGTGGAATTAGCTAAACGGTGTAATCATAAACTAGAGCTAGGGGTCAATCGGCTTCCGTTGTTTCCAACTCCCAATAAAGAAAGTCTTGATAAGTATCTGCACGATCAAGCATTAGTAGGTTTAGAGAGTAGGATGTTAACACTCTTTTCCGATTCGGTTAGACGTGATGAGCAAATGCCTCAATATCGAGCACGATTAGAATTTGAGGTAACTACTATTGTACAAATGGGTTTCGCTGGGTATTTTCTAATTGTTGCAGACTTCATTAATTGGGCAAAGAAAAATGGAGTTCCAGTGGGTCCGGGGAGAGGATCAGGTGCAGGCTCATTAGTTGCATATTCACTTGGTATCACCGATCTTGATCCTTTGCGCTACGGTTTGCTATTTGAACGTTTTCTCAATCCAGAGAGGGTGTCTATGCCAGATTTTGACATTGATTTCTGTCAGGATAGGCGAGAGCGTGTGATCGATTATGTGAAGCAGAAGTATGGTGCCGGAAGTGTGTCACAAATTGTCACTTTTGGCACTATGGCCGCGAAAGCAGTTATACGAGATGTTGGGCGAGTATTGGATTTACCGTACAACTTTGTTGATCAATTGGCAAAGCTTGTTCCATTTGAATTAGGCATGACTCTAAAAAAAGCTCGTGAAATTGAGCCAAATTTAAACCAGCGTGCACAAAAGGAAGAAGAGGTGCATATTTTGCTGGGATTAGCGGAACGTCTTGAGGGGCTTACTCGTAATGTGGGCATGCATGCAGGTGGAGTATTAATCGCCTCAGGAAAGATTACTGATTTTTGCCCAATATATTGTTCAGACTCTACTGATTCAGTGGTGAGTCAATTGGACAAGGATGATGTAGAAAAAATAGGTTTAGTAAAGTTTGACTTTCTGGGTTTACGGACTCTGACTATACTTGACTGGACAATCAGGTATATCAATCAACGGAATTCTAAATTAGAGAACCAAGATACTTGTAATATCTTAAAGGGTAGTTCTCAGGGACCTACTGGAAATAGAGTCACAAACTCGAAGGTTTTTTCTTTGGAGTCTCTTCCACTAGAGGATTTTGCAACTTATGCATTGTTGAGAAAGGGAAATGTTGTCGGAGTGTTTCAGTTCGAATCACGCGGAATGAAGGATTTACTACAAAAGACAAAACCAGACCGTTTTGAAGATATTATCGCTTTAGTAGCATTGTATCGCCCAGGTCCAATGGATCTAATTCCAGAATTCACCGAACGTAAACTTGGTAAGCGTGTAGAGTATCTTGATTCTCGTTTAAAGCCTATACTTAGCCCAACTTATGGCGTTATGATTTACCAGGAGCAAGTGATGCAAATTGCCCAAGTAATAGGTGGATATAGTTTAGGTAGTGCTGATTTACTCCGTCGGGCAATGGGCAAGAAAAAAGTTGAAGAAATGGAGCAGCAACGAGATATTTTTGTGGCTGGCGCAATAAAGAATGGGTTGACTAAACGTAATGCGGCAGAGCTGTTTGGGTTGATGGAGAAATTTGCCGGCTATGGTTTCAACAAGTCACATGCAGCAGCTTATGCATTGATCGCTTTTCAAACCGCCTACCTTAAAGCACACTATACGGCCGAATTTATGGCTGCAACCTTATCTGCCGACATGGATGATACTGATAAGGTACACTTATTTTTTGAAGACAGCGTTTATAACAAACTTGTTATTCTCCCTCCCGACATCAACTTGTCTGAATACCGTTTCGTGCCAATAGACAGTAAAACAATACGATATGGACTAGGAGCTATTAAAGGCACCGGGCATTCAGCGATCACGGTAATTGTTAATGCTCGTCATATAGCTGGGCCATATACTGATTTATTTGATTTTTGTAAGCGCGTTGATAACCGCATAGTAAATCGACGAGTATTAGAGTCGCTAATTCGTGCCGGCGCGTTTGACTCTATAGATACTCATCGCGCTGGGTTATTGGCATCGGTTGGTGTTGCATTAGAATATGCAGAACAAACCAGTCGTGCAGTCAACCAAGTAAGTTTATTTAATGAGGATGATATAGCAGCCGAGAAACCACTCTTAAACAGCATGCCTCAGTGGACGGAAAAAGAGAAATTACAGAACGAAAAAATGGCTCTTGGATTCTATTTAAGCGGACATCCATATAATGCTTATGTTGATGAATTGAAGAATTTTGTAACAACTAGACTTGATTGTTTAAGTCCAAAAAGGGAAGTACAAATTCTTGCAGGTATTGTCTACTCCGTTCGTATTCAAATGACTCGACGAGGTAAGATGGGAGTAATCGTTTTAGATGATGGTAGCGCGCGTGTAGAATTAGTGGTTTATAGCGAGTTATTTGATGTAAATCGTCACTGGCTAAAGGAAGATCAGTTGCTAATAGTGGAAGCTAACGTGAGCAGTAAGGGGAATAGCGACGAAAATGGTGGTAGATTACGTATTTCTACTGAGAAGCTTTTTGATCTTACTAATGCTCGCTCTCACTATGCAAAGGCTATGCGGCTTCATTGTAATGGATTGTCAAATGCAGTAAAGTTGAAGGACTTACTAACGCCCTATCGTGAGACTGTTAGCCAAAGTAGTGAAAATAATAATTGTTACTGTCCAGTATCAGTAGTGTACCGTAACCAGAATGCTGCTTGTGAAATTGAATTGGGGGATGCATGGCGAGTAAGCTTGCACGACAATTTACTCCAATCTTTATCAGAACATTTTAAGAAAGAGAATGTGAGAGTAATTTACTAGAGGCACTAATGTTGGTCGTGCTGAATTGAATATATTGAATTAGATATCAGGCAGGATCTTAAGTTTGACATTTACTTGGGTCTAGCTTAGAATTCGCGCCTTTCATTGGACTTGCAGAATACATTAGTGAAAACATTTTCAGCTAAACCAAAGGAAGTAAATCACGATTGGATCGTGATTGATGCTACCGACAAAGTTTTGGGGCGTCTTGCTACCGAGATTGCTCGTCGTTTGCGTGGAAAACACAAACCAATTTTTACCCCTCATATTGATACTGGTGATTTTATAGTTGTAGTCAATGTCGAAAAAATGCGCATCACAGGAAACAAGTTAGATAATAAAACTTATTATCGCCACAGTGGTTATCCTGGTGGAATTTATGAGACAAGTTTTGCCAAAATGCGCGACCGTTTTCCTGAGAGGCCACTTGAAAATGCAGTAAAGGGTATGCTGCCAAAAGGCCCACTTGGATATGCCATGTTGAAGAAGCTCAAGATATATGCTGGTGCTACTCACCCCCATACTGCACAGCAGCCCCTAAAAATTGATTTAGGAACATAATAAGTCTTATGAGTGCATATTATAATTATGGAACAGGTCGGAGAAAAAGCGCTGTAGCGAGGGTGTTCTTGAAGCCCGGAAAAGGATTGATTACTATTAATCATAAATCTGTTGATGATTTTTTTTCTCGTGAAACAGGTCGTATGGTGGTTCGTCAACCGCTTGAGTTGACAGGAAATCTAAAAACATTTGATATTATGGTTAATATTTCTGGTGGCGGTGAATCTGGGCAGGCAGGTGCCGTGCGTCATGGAATTACACGTGCGCTTATAGACTATGATGAGGAACTTAGGCCTGTTCTCAGGAAGGCGGGGTTGGTTACAAGAGACGCACGAGAAGTAGAGCGGAAAAAGGTGGGTTTGCGTAAAGCACGTAGGCGGAAGCAATTCTCTAAACGCTGATCTTTACTTCAAACAAAAAGGCCGCCAATTTCTGGCGGCTTTTTTGTTTGTTGCTTATAATCAATAGACTTTTTTTCTATACAATGTGCATAAAGAAGAATGTTGTCTTCGTTAGACTAATAAATAGTTTGGAAAACTTATGATTAAAGTTGGAATTGTTGGTGGTACTGGTTATACCGGTGTTGAGCTGCTACGAATATTGTCACAGCATCCTGAAGTAAACATACAAGCTATAACTTCACGTAAAGAGGCAGGTATGTCTGTAGCTGAGTTATTTCCTAGCTTGCGTGGAAAGATAGCGCTAGAATTTAGTGACCCCGCTAATACTGAACTGGATAAATGTAACGTAGTGTTCTTTGCCACTCCAAATGGCATTGCAATGCAGCAAACTAAGTTTTTACTGGATGCAGGAGTGCGGGTAATAGATCTAGCTGCAGACTTTCGTATTCAAGATGTGTCTGAGTGGGAGAAATGGTATGGCATGCCCCATGCTTGCCCTGACTTATTAGTAGAAGCAATCTATGGTTTACCTGAGGTCAATCGCGATAAAATCAGGGTGGCACGGTTAGTAGCTAATCCTGGTTGTTATCCTACTGCTGTGCAGCTTGGTTTTTTACCTTTGCTAGAAACTGGAATTATAGATACTGATCATCTTATTGCTGATGTAAAATCTGGTGTTTCTGGTGCAGGACGTAACGCGGGAGTGCATACGTTATTTGCGGAAGCCTCTGACAATTTTAAAGCTTATGGTGTGCCCGGTCATCGACATCTTCCTGAAATTAAACAGGGCTTATCTAATATCGCAGATAGATTGGTTGGACTAACGTTTGTGCCGCATCTTACTCCTATGATTAGGGGTATACATGCAACACTTTACGCGAAACTTACAGCAAATGTTGATCTACACGCATTATATGAAAATCGCTATGTAAATGAGCCGTTTATAGATGTATTGCCAGCTGGCGGCCATCCAGAAACCCGATCAGTACGGGGCTCAAATTTCTGTCGTATAGCAGTACATCGTCCTCAAGATGGTGATACGGTAGTTATTTTAGCAGTAACTGACAACTTGGTTAAGGGTGCTGCAGGACAGGCTGTGCAGAACATGAATCTAATGTTTGGTTTTCACGAAACCCTTGGTATTGATCAAATAGCGCAGTTGCCATAAACACTTCTTAGTTAACTGGCGTAGCTCGATGGAAATTATCAAAAGAATCAAAAGAAAATTTGGGATTTTTGCCCCACAAGTTGCAGTACGTCCACATGTTCCGTGGTATTTACGCTGGTTGATAATCTTTATTCTTGCCGCACTTGTAGTGTTATTGTCTTGGATTATGTTTGATGCTGGGCGTCAGTTTACTAGCTTTGACAAGGAAGGTATAAATCATGAATTAGATCAATTGTCCGATTTTAATGCGCGGTTAAAGAGAGAAAATGAGAAATTACGTACGCAAGTGACAGGTCTAGAGCGGCAATTACAAATGGATAGCACTACAAGAAATGATATTACCAAACAAATCAAAGTATTAGGAGATGAGAACACTAATTTAAAAGAAGATTTAGCTTTTTTTCAGAATCTTGTTTCAGGTGACGGAAAAGCTACCGATAATGTATTTATTTACCATTTTAAGCTAGAGCAAGGAGACTCTCCTGGAAAATATCGCTATAGTTTAGTACTGCTACATGGTGGACAACATACAAAACCTTTTAAAGGTAAACTAGCTTTCGTGGCTCATTTGTGGCAGGATGGAAAAAAGGTGCTTATGCCTCTTACAAAGGAGGGTTCTCCTAAAACAATTGACATAAATTTTAAGTTTTACCATAGAATTGAGAGCACTTTCAATGCTCCATTAGATGCTGTAGTGGAAGGGCTGCAGGTACAAGTATTTGAAAAGGGTATAAAAAAGGCAAAATCGATTCGGCAGGTGAGTTTGTCTTAGTGAAGGAGAAGAAAATATGTTTGGAAAAAAAGCAAGTAAACCTCAGGGCCATATTGACACGCTCATAGGTGTAGATACATGCGTCCAGGGTAATATAGAGTTCAGCGGAGGTTTACGCGTTGATGGGCATGTTCGTGGGAATATCATCGCAACGGGAGAAAAGCCAAGCACTCTAGTTTTGAGTGAGCAGGCAACAATTGAAGGAGAAGTTCAGGTCTCCCATGCGGTTATTAATGGCACTATAGTAGGCCCAGTACATACATACGAGTATCTTGAACTACAAGCCAAGGCTAGAGTATCAGGTGACGTGCATTATCGAGTCATTGAAATTAAGTTTGGCGCAATGATTGAAGGTAAGCTAGTAAACCAAGGTGGTTCTGAATCTGATGAGAAAGTTGTAGAGTTATTACCTGCTACTGGTGATTAACATTTAAGCAAACATTTTGAGTAATTTTTACAGCTAATTTTATAAATGAATTTAAAATGAATATAGTCACTGAAACGAATTCAGTATCCGAAATGCAGGTCCCACTAATTTTCACCGATAGTGCAGCTAATAAGGTCAAGAAGCTGATGGAAGAAGAGGGTAATAATGATCTTAAACTGCGGATTTTTATAAGTGGTGGTGGGTGTTCTGGTTTTAAATATGGATTCACATTTGATGAGTCAATTAATGAAGATGATACCGTGATGGAGAAGAACGGAGTGAAATTGCTAGTTGACCCCATGAGTTTCCAATATTTAGTTGGTGCAGAAATTGATTATGAAGAAAACCTACAAGGCGCTCAATTTATTATCAAAAATCCTAGTGCTACAAGTACCTGTGGTTGTGGTTCCTCCTTCTCGGCATAAGAATTTTAGTAAAATATGTGTTAATTAACTGATTCTCTCGGCAAGGCATTTGAGAGATCATATTGCAAAAGATTCTTAGGCCTATGCTTGGTAGATTGCACCTAGGATCCTGGTTCCTTTCGCATTGGTAACAGAAGGAAGATTGCTAGGGATTCCCAGAAGGGTTTGTTTGGCCAACCAAGCAAAAGCAAATGCTTCTAGCCAATCAGCATTCGCACCCAGGATATCAGTTAGTTCTACTTTCTTTCCTGGCAAGCTAGTTTGAAGCTTAGATGTTAGTGTTTTATTTCTTGCGCCACCGCCACACAGATAAATTTCTGTAGCATCTGGAAAGTAATCCAATATGGAGTTGGTGATTGCCATAACGGTGAGCTGCATAAGGGTTGCTTGTACGTCTTCAGGCTTTTCATGTCCAGATAAGCAACCTTCCAACCAAGCAACATTAAATATTTCTCTACCCGTACTTTTTGGCGGAGGAAGAGAGAAGAATTGCGGTGACATAAATTTTTCTAGTAGTGTGGGTA
>JAHELA010000030.1:0-2755 GCA_024644425.1 Nitrosomonadaceae bacterium | reverse complement strand
TTTTCATGTCCAGATAAGCAACCTTCCAACCAAGCAACATTAAATATTTCTCTACCCGTACTTTTTGGCGGAGGAAGAGAGAAGAATTGCGGTGACATAAATTTTTCTAGTAGTGTGGGTATTACTTTTCCTGACGCTGCCCATGCCCCATTTAGATCGTAAGTAGTCCCAATGTGACGTAGACACCACGAATCCAATAGCAGATTTCCAGGACCACAATCAAAGCCGACAACTTCACTATCTGGAGCCAGGCTAGTAATATTTGAAATTCCACCAATGTTTACGATAATACGGTGAATTTTAGGGTCTTGAAATAAAAGTTGATGGAATCCTGGAACTAGGGGAGCACCTTGACCACCTGCTGCTATATCTCGGCTTCTGAAATCTGCTACTACAGTGATACCAGTGAGCTCAGCCAGTAATGCAGCATTCCCAAGTTGGATAGAGTAGCTCATCTCTATTTGTGGGCAATGGCGTACAGTTTGACCATGGCAGCCGATTGCGGCGACACTTTTCGGCTTTACTTTATTTTTCTTAAGTAATTCTATAACAGCCTTCGCATAGCAATGTGCCAATGTATTGCTGAGAATGGCTGCACGATGGAGTTCATTATTCCCCGATTGATGTAAATTTAATAACTGTTGACGTAAATCTTTTTCATAGGGAAGGTAAATAGTGCGTTCTAGGGATGGAGGGGGCATTGAATTAAAATCGACTAGCGCAGCATCAATTCCGTCTAGGCTGGTCCCTGACATGATGCCTATATAATAAGTGGGTTTCAAATGTTCTTTGCTATGTAACCGTTATTTTTCCAGACTCTATTTAGTCTAGAAGAACGAGATTTGTATTACGCAACATATTTAATCGTGCCATTAACGGCTTTGCGTTTTCTTTAAAAGCAGGTATATTTTTGGCTGCAAGGGGTATCGCAGCAGGCATAACTACACGTTGTGGGTCACGTTGTACTCCATTTACACGGAATTCATAATGTAAATGCGGGCCAGTTGCTAATCCTGTCGAGCCAACATAACCAATTATATCACCTTGATTAACATACTTTCCTTTACGTAGACCTTTGGCAAAGGCCGATAAGTGTGCATATGCAGTTGAATATCTTCCACGGTGCTTAAGAACGATAAATTTTCCGTAACCTCTTTGTCTGGTAGAAACCGAAACAGTTCCGTTAGCAGTAGCTCTTACCGGCGTACCTCTTGGTGCAGCGTAATCGATGCCTTTATGGGCACGTCTCTTTTTTAACACAGGGTGATAACGGGAGCGTGAAAATCCTGAACTTATACGAGAGAATTTAAGTGGTGAACGGAGGAATGCTCTCCTAAGATTCTTGCCGTCTGGGGTATAATAACCTTTCTCTCTATTATTCGCTTCAAAGTAAACAGCTTGGTAGCTTTTTCCTTTGTTTACAAATTCAACTGCTAGCACTCGCCCAGTTTTTATGGGAGCACCACTACTATAATGTGATTCATATACTACTTTAAAGCGATCTTCCTTGCGCAGGTCACGATGAAAGTCAATATCAGAGGCAAAAATGTCGGCGATCTGAATGGCAACACTGTCAGGCACATTTGCTCCATCAGTAGCAGCAAACAATGAACTTTTTATTACTCCAGACTTCATCTGAATGTGCGTTTCTAACTTGATTGGAAGTTTGTTCGCTATAAAGACATTATCAGTTTTTTCCATCAGTAATTGTTCATCTCTACTGGGGGAATAACGTAATGTTAGTAATTCACCAGCTGCAGTAGTTTGTGCATGCACTGTTTTGCCAGGCACTAACCGTCGCATGGTTTTATTATTCCTTGCGTCACGTAAGAAGTTCATCTTATCCTGGTTGTTTATCTTAAACCGGGCTAGTAGTGACGCTACAGTATCTTTGCGTTGGATACGTTCCTGGCGCCAAAATTTTAAGTTGGTGTTAGTAGTTTGAGGAATAACTGGAAGAGATAGATCAAGAACGATCTTTTGAACAGGTATGTTTTCCAAGGGGGTGTTTGGCACAATACCAAAAGCAGCTACCATCCCAAATAGTGGAATACTGGATAAGATAACTAACCGGCGTAGGTTTTTTTTCGTCAGTGTCATCAGTTATTATATTCGGTTCACTGTTTCCCAAAAAGCATGTTATTTTTTATACTTCCTAAGTCAACAAGTCTATCATAATAATAAACAAATCGTTTGTAACTTAGGCCTGACACCTCTATCTCATGAAAATATGGATTAATTAGCTTTTTTCAAGCTTGGTTAATACACATAACAGAGTAACGTGTCGTTAGATAATTAAATTAATAGCACGACCATTATGAAAGCATTAACGCATAGATTATTTGAGGATAAGCAGGGTGTATGCCCCCTATATTTTGAAATCTTTATTTTACGTACATATCTTATTAATTAGATTATTCTAAACTACTATTTATGCCTGTGCCTCTCATAAGACTTGAGAATATTAGCCTCTCCTTTGGCCATTATCCACTATTAGATAAATTGGATTTACAAATCAATCCAGGTGAATGCATTAGCTTGATAGGCAGAAATGGTGGAGGTAAGTCAAGCTTACTACGTATTATTGCTGACGAAATGAAGCCGGATGATGGAAAAGTATGGCGTTCACCTGCAGTAAAGTTGGCATATGTTTCGCAGGAACCAGAGCTAGATAGGAGAAATACAATATTTCAGGAAGTATCTGCTGGGCTAGGTTCAATTAGCCAAGTACTTATAGATTACCACGAGGCTTCCC
>JAHELA010000029.1:10074-12457 GCA_024644425.1 Nitrosomonadaceae bacterium | reverse complement strand
AAGATACCACGCCACCAGTCACAAATACATATTTGGTCATGGACAGTTATGATAACTCAAAAGGTGTGAGGGAACAAATTTCGCAGGATAGGATTACTCTGCTCTGGGTCATGAGAATATTACCATGCTTGAACATATTTATTAATATTGATTAATACTAACTTCTGTTCCAACATCTACTAAATCGTAAAGTTCTAACAGATCAGCGTTGAGCATTCGAACGCAACCAATAGACCCAGGTTTGCCAATATTAATTGTGTCTGGGCTGCCATGAATATAAATATAACGGCGCATAGTATCTACTGACCCTAATCGGTTGAAACCAGGTTCGCAGCCAGAAAGCCAAAGAATACGTGTCAAAATCCAGTCACGCCCTGGATAACGTATGCCTAGTTCAGGAGTATAAATTTCACCTGTTGGCCGACGTTTTTTAAAAACTGTGTTGATTGGTTGACCAGATCCGATTTTAGCGCGAATTATGTGTTTACCCAGTGGAGTGCAAAAACTACCTTTTTCCTGCCCTATCCCATTTTTTGCTGTGGAAATTTGATAGGATTTAGTTTTCATATGATTATCATCAATGATATCAAGACATTGAATACTTATATTAATCTTGATTCTCATGATTTTCTTGTCTAATAGGTTTACGTTGTTCAGAAAAAAAGTTTTTAAGTACCGCACCAGTCTCTTCTTCTAAGACGCCTTCTGTCACTGAAGTATGATGATTTAATTGTTTTATAGCCGGCAAATGTATAACGCTGCCACATGCTCCTGTTTTAGGATCTTTTGCACCATATACTAGACGTGAAATACGTGCATGAAAAATTGCTCCTATGCACATGACACATGGTTCTAAAGTTACATATATAGTACAGTCTAATAAGCGGTAGTTACCAAGATTCCGGGCCGCTTCTCGTAAAGCTACTATTTCTGCATGAGCAGTCGGATCAGCAGCTATTATTGGACGATTAAAACCACGTCCAATAATAGTGCTACTTTTTACTACTATAGCGCCTACGGGAACCTCACCTTTCATTTTGGCTTGTTTTGCAAGATCAAGCGCCTCATACATAAAATCACAATCACTTTCATTCATGGTCATATTTTAAAATTAATTTCACATCCTAATAATTTCAACAATTTTTATATCAAAGAAGTATTATTATTGAGATTGCCTCACTTTTTCAAAAAAACAAATTGCTGCTGTAGCAGCAACGTTCAAAGACTCAGCTTTATACACCATAGGAATAACTACTTGTTCATTAGTAGCTTTAAGCATCGTATTTGATAAACCTAAACCTTCATTACCAAATACAAATGCGGTCGGTCCTGTTAAGCATGTTTTATACAGGCTTTTATTTGTTTCTAGCGTTGTTGCAATAACTTTGCCTTTAAATTCTTTTGCAACTTTGACTAGATTAGATTGCTCATAAATACGTAACATAAAATGTGCTCCCATAGCTGCACGTAATGTTTTAGGTGACCAAGCATCAGCACAACCCTCAGATAAAAACACATCTGATACTCCGGCAAGTGAGGCAGAACGTAGAATTGAGCCAAGATTACCCGGATCTTGTATTGATTCGAGTAGAGCATAAAAACATTTATTTTTGTGAACTAAAATGTCGCTAGGTTTAGGAATAGGCGCTAGTGCAATAACTCCGACAGGTGTTTTAACTGGAGATATTTCACGGAATAAGACGTCACTCAGTAAAAATACATCTACTTTTTGACTTTTATTCAACATTAGTAGCTTTTTTATTTCTGTATTCTTGCAACCTGATTCATTTGTGATAAGCCGGCTTGGCGCACCTAATTTGTCATAATATGAATTTATAAGATGCACTCCATCAAGTATTGTTAGACCACATGCCCTACGTTTTTTTGTTGATCCCTCAAGCTTTACAAGCTGCTTGAAAACAGGGTTCATTCTGGAGACGATGTATTTCATTTACTATTCCAGATCACATTAAATACAAAAATAACTAAAATTATTTTTCTTTCCAAGTATCTATTTCTGTTTAGCTGTGATTCTAAATGGTTCTATTTGGATGGATTTATATGTGACTTTTAGGATTTTTATTTTTTTGAATCCTCTTGGCGTATGCAAATCTACTATATCACCTTGTCTTGCTTTGGTAAGCGCTTGCGCCATTGGCGAAATCCAACTTATGTACCCTTTAGTGGTATCAATCTCATCTACACCAACAATAGATATAGTTTTTTTCCTGCCTTCTTGATAAGAAAAAGTTACTGTGGCCCCAAAAAATATTTGTGTTTTATCTTCTCTAGGAGTAGTTGGGTCAACAATTACTGCCATATCAAGTTGCTTAGTTAGGAAACGAATACGTTTATCAATTTCACGTAAACGCTTTTTTCCATA
>JAHELA010000029.1:5800-9974 GCA_024644425.1 Nitrosomonadaceae bacterium | reverse complement strand
AAATCTCTCATCATTTTGGAGTAACGGCCTTTTTCACAAAATAACCTTATAAAGTTACCATCTTTAAGCTTGTCAATTATTTTGGGGGCGATTCCGCCAGCTATATATACTCCGCCATGACATAGACCTGCAAGAGCTAAGTTTCCAGAGTATGCGCCATAAATTTCAACAAATAAATCAAGAGTTTTTACTGCTATAGGATGGTTCTGCTTCAGCGCTAAATCAGTTACTGTCGCGGCGTTGATAGTATTTAAATTTGTATTAACAAGTGTATTATTTTTATTCAAGCGAACTTGTAAGAAATTATATATATCTACTAGGCCGTTTCCTGAGAGCGCTCTTTCAATCGATACATGGCCAAATTTCTTTCTCTGATATATAAGAAAATTATCTTGTAGCTCATTAGTAGGGGCAAAATCCATATGCCCTGCTTCAGTTGGAATTGACAAATAACAATTTTTCCTCCAAGTAAGCCACGCTACGCCCATGCCAGTACCTGCACCTAATATTACGCGCATCGATTGAGCTCTAGGTTCTCCTGATTGTAATACTTTCAGATCACTTTCAATAAGAGTTTCAATACTTAATGCTGCAGCTTCAAAATCATTGATAATTGTTACGATTGGAATTGAGAATTCTTTTGCAATTTTCTTAGCATCAATCTCCCATGGGAGATTGGTGAGTTTTGCGCGTTGGTCTTTAACAGTCCCGGCTACAGCAAAGCATGCAGCTATTGGATTTTGGTTCTTTGTAATAGTTTTAGTTTTATTTAGGAAATTATAGAGAATTTCAGGAAAATCTTTAAAACTATTACTGCTATATTGATATTCAAGATGCACTTGGAACTCGCTATCTATAGATTTCCCTAACCATAGTAAAGTTTTAGTGCCGCCAATATCACCACAAACACAAAGATCATTCATGATTAACCTCTAAAATGCGTCGAACTTTATCAATAATACTAAGAAATTTATCTAGACACTAATGTATGTAGGATGAGTAGTTACTTAAATCTACATCTTCAATAAAGCCACATAATTTGTTGATACGCTATAATTTTACTTTTTTGAAAAATTTGCAATGCTAAAAGTAACTAATTTGGAATGTGTACGTGGTGAAAATAGCCTATTCAAGGATATTAATTTTATCCTTGAGGCCGGTGAGCTATTGCAGGTTAATGGTCCAAATGGCAGTGGTAAAACTAGCTTGTTACGAATATTATGTGGCTTAGCAAAACCAGCCTATGGGGAAATTCAATGGCGTGGAAATTTCATACACTCTTTAGATGAAGAATACCATAGCGTAATTACTTACCTTGGACACTTAAACGGAGTAAAAGACAACTTGACTGCGATCGAGAACCTATGTATTTCATGTGCATTAGCAGGTAACGAGATTGATGAAAAAAAAGCATACGGTGCCTTACAGTATATGGGTTTAGGTGGGCGCGAGGCTTTGCCAGTTAAAGTTTTATCGCAAGGACAACGAAGACGAGTAACATTAGCACGTTTATTGGTATGTAGCACGGTGCTATGGATACTAGATGAACCATTAGTAGCTCTTGATAACGCAGCTGTAGATCTTGTTCAGCGATTATTAGAGCAACATTTAGAAGAAGGCGGAATGGTTGTGATGACCACTCATCAGGAGATTAATGTTACTGCTGTTTTAACGAAGCGATTGCAGCTCGTTTAATATGTTTCTATGGGTAATTAGGCGTGATCTTCTTCTGGCAATGCGTCAGAGAGCAGATGTATTAACCACGTTATTTTTCTTTGTTATCGTAGTTAGTTTATTCCCTCTTGGTGTTGGGCCAGAAATTAACATGCTTCGTGCTATGGCTCCGGGTGTAGTGTGGGTTGCAGCCTTATTAGCCTCGATGTTGTCGCTAGAAAGAATGTTTTTTAGCGACTATTTGGATGGTACGTTGGAGCAAATGTTGCTTTCTCCGGAACCCCTTTCATTATTAGTTCTTGGTAAGGCGTTGGCTCACTGGCTTGTAACTGGTGTGCCACTAGCTCTAATAGCACCAATACTTGGTGTTCAGTTTGATTTATCGATAGATGCGTTACTGGTGTTAACTGCATCTTTATTACTAGGCACACCTATTTTGAGTCTTATTGGAGCAATTGGTGCGGCTCTTACCTTAGGCCTAAGAGGTGGAGGGGTATTAGTTTCACTTTTGGTTCTTCCCTTATACATTCCAGTATTAATTTTTGGTGCAGGTGCCGTGGAGGCAAGTTCTGTGGGCTTAGGAGCCAGTGCACATTTATCATTGCTTGGAGCCTTTCTATTGCTTTCGCTAGTATTTGCTCCATGGGCAGCGGCTGTGGCATTGCGGATCTCGCTAGAGTGAAGAAAGCAATTATTATTTTCAATTTATGAGTTAAAATAGGGGGTTGTAAGACAAATAATAAGCTTGATTTAAATTTAAAACCTTAAAATCTTTATTTATAGCGTATAGCGAAATGGCAATTAACTGGTTCAAATACTCATCCCCACCAAGTTTCTATTCACTTGCTGGCAAAATGATTCCATTATTTTCTATAACTTCAATTGTATTGTTTGCACTGGGACTTTATATCGGTTTTTTTGTCGCCCCTACAGACTTTCAGCAGAGTGAGGCCTATCGAATTATTTTTATACATGTGCCAGCTGCATGGATGTCTATGTTTCTTTATTTAATTATGGCAGGTTGGGCTGCTATTGGTCTTGCTTTTAATACTAGACTTTCTTCTATGATAGCTACAGCCATTGCGCCTACAGGTGCAATGTTTACATTTCTTGCTTTATGGACAGGAGCGTTTTGGGGTAAGCCCATGTGGGGAACATGGTGGGTATGGGATGCCCGACTTACATCAGAATTAATTCTATTATTTCTGTATATTGGATTTATGGCATTACAAGCGGCTATAGATGACCCACGTCGGGCTGATAAAGCTGGTGCAGTGATTGCACTTGTAGGTGTAGTAAACATACCGATTATCTATTTTTCGGTAAAATGGTGGAATACTTTGCATCAGGGAGCCACTGTTAGTCTTACTCAATCTCCAAAAATGGCAACAACCATGCTTACGGGTATGCTTATCATGTCGCTGGCATGCTGGATGTATTCTATAGCCGTCATATTGATGCGTACACGAACCATCATTCTAGAGCGAGAGCGAAATACTATGTGGGTAAGCGACTTGCAAGGAGCAGCATAGTGAATTGGGCAAGTTGGTCAGATTTCTTTGCCATGGGAGGATATGGGTTTTATGTCTGGGGATCTTATTTGGTATTTCTTCTTTGTATTATTGGAGAAATTGTATTGATTATTAACCGTAGACGAACTTTACATAAGCAGCTTAGTCTTATTCATAAAGCTACCAAACAAGAGATGAGTAATGAAACCACGCCATAGAAAATTAACAATTATTATTATGAGTGTTGCGGCATTAGGTTTAGCTGCAACACTTGTACTTGATGCATTTCAGAGCAATTTAGTTTTCTTTTTCAGCCCCTCTCAAGTGGCTGCAAATGAAGCGCCTAAAGGTAAAAGTTTCCGAATTGGGGGGTTAGTGGAAGAAGGTAGCGTCAAGCGTGAGAGTGACGGGGTAACTGTAAATTTTGTTGTGACCGACACTGCTAAAGTTATCCCTGTTGTGTATACAGGCATTCTTCCTGATTTATTTAAAGAAGGTAAAGGAGTTGTTGCTCAAGGTAAGCTATCTTCTGATGGAATTTTTCGGGCAGATGAGGTACTTGCTAAGCATGACGAAAATTATATGCCGCCAGAAGCTGCTGATGCATTGGAGCAGGCAAAAAAGTCACAAAAAACGGTGATGACTGATTAGTCATGTCATCATTAAGTAAACGTGAGTTTTCAAAGTATTTTAATTATTTAATTTTAACTTTATATCAATATTACATAGCCTATTATGATTCCGGAACTTGGTAATTTTGCTTTAATACTTGCGCTTCTACTTGCTATTACACAAGTGATCTTGCCCGTAATTGGCGCGACTCGAGGTATTCCATCCTGGATTGCACTTTCACGACCAGTTGTACACGGACAGTTTGTATTTGTTGCGATTGCTTTTGGTTGTCTTGCTTATTCGTTTATAAATAATGATTTTTCAGTTCTAAATGTTGCTCAAAATTCAAACTCTAAACTACCTATACAGTATAGGTT
>JAHELA010000029.1:3649-5700 GCA_024644425.1 Nitrosomonadaceae bacterium | reverse complement strand
CTAACTTCAGTTCATGCTTTTGCAACTGATCCTGAACGTGGCATATTTATACTAGCTTTTTTAGTTGTTATCATTGGTAGTTCGTTACTTTTATTTGCTTGGCGAGCTCCTAAAATTGGGCTTGGTGGAAGCTTTGAGTTGGTTTCAAGGGAGTCTTTGTTACTTGCAAATAATCTGCTTTTATTGGTAGCGGCTAGTAGTGTTTTGCTTGGAACCTTATATCCATTAGTAATGGATGCGTTGGAACTTGGCAAAATATCGGTAGGCCCTCCCTACTTTGAGTCAGTGTTTGTTGCATTAATGACTCCAGCAATTTTTCTTATGGGATTGGGTCCTTTAGCTCGGTGGAAGAAGGCAAGTCTACCTGAACTCGCGGTACGGTTACGCTGGGCATTTGGAGTAAGTCTTATAACAGCCTTATTAATGCCACTTACCATTGGTGAGTGGAAACCAATGGTAAGCTTTGGATTATTATTAGCTTTCTGGGTTATTACCAGTATTTTTGTTAATTTATGGCAGCGCATAAAAAGTAGCGCTCATCAGAGCTTGTTTGCAAAGCTCTCAAAACAAACTCGTAGTTATTACGGAATGCAATTTGCTCATTTTGGTATAGCTATTTTCATCATTGGCGTAACAATGGTAAATGGCTATGAGACAGAAAAAGATGTGCGTATGGACATCGGTGATACTGTTGATGTGGGAGGGTATACTTTTCGTTTTAATGGCTCAAATGTAGCTCCAGGTCCAAATTATCAAGGTATTCGGGGTGATATAGAAGTCTTTCGTAAGGGAGAGAGAGTTAATCTTATGCATCCTGAAAAACGAACTTATAATGCGTCTGGCATGGCTATGACTGAGGCTGCAATTGACACAGGCATATTTCGAGATCTGTATGTGGCTCTAGGAGAGCCACTAGGAAATGGGTCATGGATAGTTCGGGTTTATCACAAACCTTTTGTTGATTGGATCTGGTTCGGGTGTTTACTAATGGCGTTTGGTGGTGCTCTTGCAGTATCTGATAGGCGTTATCGTATAAAAGTACGAAAACAATCAGAGGACAAGATTGACAAGGAGGGTGTTAGTAATGCTCCATTAGTTACGGAAATTAAAAAGGTATGATACGTTTTTTGTTGCCATTAGTTGCTTTTGTTATTCTGGTTTCCTTTTTACTTGTTGGACTTAATCTTAATCCACGTAAAATTCCATCTCCATTGATAGGAAAACCGGCTCCAACTTTTCAATTACAACAGTTACATGATTCAGAAAAAACCCTTGCTTCAAAAGACAATTTGGGAAAGGTCTGGCTACTTAATGTATGGGCCTCATGGTGTGCCTCTTGTCGCGAAGAACACCCGCTGCTTGTGCAACTTGCTAATTCTGGTGTAGTTCCAATCTATGGCCTCAACTATAAGGACAAACGTGAATTAGCCCTACAATGGCTAGATCAATTTGGAGACCCGTATACTCTAAGCATAGTAGATTCAGATGGTAGAGTAGGCATTGATTATGGAGTTTACGGAGTTCCTGAAACCTACATCATAGACAAGGCTGGGGTTATCCAATACAAACAGATTGGCCCAGTAACCGTTGATGTCTTAGAAGAAACAATTTTACCCCTTGTTAGAGACTTACAAGGATGAATTTAAAATTATCATTTTTTGCATTACTTCTTTTCGCCCTAATTGAGCCATCCTTAGGCTGGACAAAAGAGGCGGTGCCTGTGGCCGAAAACCCAGAAATTGAAAAACGCATGATTGCTTTGTCTGAGGATCTACGTTGCTTAGTGTGCCAGAATGAATCTCTAGCTGGTTCGCGTTCTGATTTTGCAAAAGATATTCGTCGTGAAATTCGTGAACAATTAATGGAAAATAAAAGTAATAAAGAAATTACTGATTTCTTAGTAGCACGTTATGGTGATTTTGTACTTTATCGCCCACCTTTAAAAGCTAATACTATGCTGCTTTGGTTTGGACCATTTATATTTCTTTTAATTGGAGCGGGTGTATTGATTATTTATCTAAGGCGACGCCGAAAACAACTTAATGAAATTC
>JAHELA010000029.1:0-3549 GCA_024644425.1 Nitrosomonadaceae bacterium | reverse complement strand
CGCCCACCTTTAAAAGCTAATACTATGCTGCTTTGGTTTGGACCATTTATATTTCTTTTAATTGGAGCGGGTGTATTGATTATTTATCTAAGGCGACGCCGAAAACAACTTAATGAAATTCCATTATCTGAAGAGCAGCTTGAAAAAGCTGAGGAAATACTAAAGAAAAGTAACAGTGGTGAAAATACATGACATCATTTTGGGTGGTTGCAGGTATTTTTATAGTCGGGGCTTTATTATTTATTCTCCCCACATTGTTGCGAAGCAAAAGCGAACAACAAAGTATAGAGCGTGAGATTACAAATATCAGTATTTATCGAGATCAGATATCTGAACTTGATAATGACTTACGAAACGACGTTCTAAATCGAGAGCAATACAATCAAAGTAAGTATGAATTACAGCAGCGCATGATGCAAGATATGTCGGAAGAGAGTCCGACATATGACACACAAAAAACTAGTGATCGTAGCATCGCTACCTCTGCAGTGATTATTTTGGCAATTCCAATTCTTGCAGTCTCCCTTTATCTCTTGCTCGGAAATGTTCAAGCATTAATACCTCAAGCAGCTATTGAGCAAGCAGGAATTTCGGGTCAGGGAGAAATGTCAGGGGGTCCTGGTCATCCAGATCTAGAAATATCCTCTATGGTAGATAATCTTGTGGCACGTCTTGAGAAACGACCAGATGACTTAGAAGGTTGGCTCATGTTAGGGCGCACATACTCCATAATGGGGCGTTTTACAGAGGCAAGTGAGGTATATGCAAAGTTGCTTACATTATTTCCAGATAGTCCAGAAGTGTTAGTTAATTATGCTGATGTTTTTGCGATGACACAAGATGGAAGCTTAACGGGAAAGCCTATTGAACTAATCAATAAGGCATTAAGTATTGAACCGAAAAATCCCAAAGCATTGGCTTTGGCGGGTACAGCAAAATTTGAGGAAGGTAATTTTGAACATGCTGCAGTTTATTGGGAAGAATTATTAGCATTAATTCCAGCAGATTCTAAGCTAGCACAATCTGTTAGTGGAAGCATTAAAAGAGCAAAAACCTTAGCTTCAAAAGGAGGGGGGGTAACAATTGCTACGACACAATCCCAAAATTTAGATAATGTTGATACTGCGTCTTCCAAGAGCCAAAAAATAACAAAGAATGTAGAGAAGAAGGCGTCAACAGGCACAGTTTCTGGCATTGTTAAGATTAGCCCTGCCCTTGCTGCTAAAGCCGCTCCAGAGGATACCCTGTATATTTATGCTCGCGCAAAGGAGGGCCCAAGGATGCCACTTGCAATTGTACGTTTACAAGCTAAGGATTTACCTGCAAAATTTTTATTAAAAGATGGAATGGGCATGAATCCTAATATGAAGTTATCTAGTTTTCCTGAGGTTGTCATAAGTGCAAGAGTTACAAAATCTGGGAAAGCGATACCTACTAATGGAGACCTGCAAGGTTTTAGTGAAGTAGTTAAAGTTGGAGATCAGAATGTCAAGATTTTGATAGACCAACAAATACCTTAGTTTCAGTTGGGTAAACAAGTTAACACCAATCGTAATAATTAATATATCTGATTATCTTCTTTTACGATTCTATAATAACCTCTAATAGCATATTCCTTTTAATAGCTAGAAATGCTGCCTTTAAGATTGCTGTTTTTAATGGTGACGATCATACTATTAAAATTCTTTCCTATATTTTAAGATTCTATTATCGTTGATTAAAATTTATAGATTATGCCAACCAAACTACAACAGTCACAATCAGATTTGCAAAAAAGCGACGAGCGTTTCCGTGCAATATTTGATCATGCCGCAGACGGCATTGGGGTGTTAAACAATGGTAGTTACTACTTACAGGTTAACCGTAAGCTTTGTGAAATTCTAGGCTATAGTGAAGAGGAATTAATTGGAAAGTCCCTTAATGAAATAATGCATCCTGACGATCTCGGGGATAACTTAAATCAAAGTGATCAACAGTTAGATGATTTAGTCGATACATTTCCTCTTGAGAAAAGATATATCAGGAAGAACGGCTCAATAATTTGGGTGCATGTAAGTACTGCTGTAGTTCATGGCCCTTCAGGTGAACCTTTATATTCGGTATCATCTATAACTGACCTTTCAGAACGTAAGAGGTTAGAAATATTTCATAGTGTGGCTAATACTTTAGCTAAGTCAAAAACTATTACTAAAGCTATGCCACGAATTATTCAAATTATTTGTGAAACACTAGGATGGGACTGCGGTGCTTATTGGAAAATTGATGAAGAAAAACAGCAGTATTATTGTACCGAGACTTGGAGTATTGCTAATACACAAATCAAGAAATTTATGACGTATTGTAGCCAGTGTGCTTTTCATGTTGATCATGAAGGCTTTATTAAGCGAACGTGGTTAAGCAATCGTCCAGTATGGCTTTCTGATATTGATATTTCTATAGAGTCAATATTCACGCGTGCATCTCAAGCAGATGAAGCAAAATTACAAAGTGCATTTGCTTTTAGAATATTGTCTGAAGATAAGACTATAGGTATTTTGGAATTCTTTAGTAGAAATACTCAGAAACCTGACACTACTTTATCTGAGACGGCTCATTCCATAGGTGTTCAAATAGGACAATTCATTCAACATAAGCAAATAGAGGATGCACAGAGAAGAAGTGAGGCGCAGCTATCTGGCATTATTCAGTCAGCTATGCAAGCAATTATTATGGTGGATGAGGAAATGAACATTGTTTTATTCAATCCGGCTGCTGAAAAGATATTTGGATATAAGAGTAAAGATGTAATTGGCTCTAAGATTAATAGACTAATTCCTGCTCGATTAATGGGGTTACGCCGTAATGGAGAAGAGTTTCCTATTGAGGCAAGTATTTCGCACCTAACTTTAAGTGGAAAGAAGCTTTATACGATAATTTTGTCAGATCTTACGCTAAGCCTGGCCGCAGAAGAAAACCTGCATCTTGCCACCGAAGTAATTAAGAATGTACAAGAAGCCATAGTAATCATCGACGCGTCGATGAAGGTGATCTCAGTTAATCCGGCCTTTACCTCTATTACAGGCTTTACTGAGGATGAGGCGATTGGTAAGGTTCCAAGGATTTTTAACGTTAATATAAATAACAAAGATTTGTATCAGGCCATGTGGAATTCCTTAAACAAAATTGGTCATTGGTATGGTGAAGTATGGGATAAACGTAAAAATGGCGAATCTTTTTGCCAAGGACTCTCACTTGATACCATTAAAAATTTATATGGAGAGGTTGCTTACTATGCGGCTGTTTTTTATGATATTACTGATCGTAAACGTACAGAGGAGCGTATTTTAAATTTAAATACAGAACTAGAATCGCGTGTAACAGAACGCACCAGACAACTTCAAGCCTCTAATAAAGAGTTAGAGGCATTTAGTTATTCAGTGTCTCATGACTTGCGTGCTCCATTGAGAGCAATAGATGGGTTCAGTCAGTTACTTCTAAAAAAATATGCTGATCAATTAGATGAATCTGGTAATAACTATCTGCAACGAATTCGCAACGCGAGTGAGCGCA
>JAHELA010000028.1 GCA_024644425.1 Nitrosomonadaceae bacterium | reverse complement strand
TGCGTTTATTGCAGGAATGTTAATTTCTGAAACTGAATATCGTCATCAAGTTGAAGATGATATCAAACCATTTCGGGATATCTTGCTAGGTCTATTTTTTGTGACCATAGGTATGCTGCTAAATATAGAAACAGTTTTACAAAATTTTATGTGGGTAATGCTAATACTTATTGCATTAATAGTAATAAAAGCTTCACTGATAGTAAGTCTATCACATTTGTTTAAAGCAGATTCAGGTATTGCGGTACGCACTGGTCTAAGCCTTGCTCAAGGAGGAGAGTTTGGATTTGTTTTACTAGCACAGGCTAATATCTTAGGTATAGTAGATGACTTCACCATGCAACCAGTATTAGCGGCAATAGTACTGTCAATGTTAGCGGCGCCTTTTATTATTGAGCATAGTGAAAACATGGCCCGTCGTTTTTCCGCGGCAGAATGGATGAATCGTGCCATGCAGCTTACTACTATTGCTGCACAAACTATAGCTGAAGAGAAACATGTAATTCTTTGCGGTTATGGACGTAGTGGGCAGAACCTGTCTCGCCTGCTTGAAAAAGAATCGGTACCCTTTATAGCTCTTGATCTTGACCCGCAACGTATTCGAGATGCAACGGCAGCAGGCGAATCCGTAGTGTATGGTGATGCTGCAAGATATGAAGTGTTAATTGCTGCAGGGCTTATGCGTGCTAAATTGCTGGTAGTAAGTTATGCGGATACCGTATCAGCTCTAAAAATTCTTAGGCATGTCCAGACACTGCGTCCAGAACTACCAGTTGTTGTACGAACTCTTGATGACACAGATATCGATCAACTGAAAGAAGCTGGTGCAGCAGAAGTAGTATCAGAAATTATGGAAGGCAGTATTATGCTTGCATCTCATGCACTTATGCACCTAGGTGTACCGCTTAATCGTGTACTAAATCGTATGCGTAAAACTCGAGAACAACGTTACAACTTATTTCGTGGTTTTTATCGTGGAATTACCGATGAAGAAAAAGAATCTGGAGACAGAATGCAACCACGATTACAAAATGTAATGATTGTTCCTGGGTCAGCAGCAGTCGGTAAAACCTTAGGAGAATTAAATTTAGGAAGTTTTTTAGTAGAAGTCCCCGCAGTTCGCAGAAGAAATACACGAGAGCTTCAGCCAAATGATAAAACTAAGCTTGAGGTAGGTGATGTATTGGTATTACGAGGCGCACAAGAAAATTTGGCGGCAGCTGAAATCAAACTATTGCAGGGATAAAATGTTAAGTAGAGTTCGTTCGTTTGTAAGCGAACGAACTCTACTTAAATTAAGGTCTACTTAATTTAGACCCCCATACATACTGTATAGGCATTAGCGTCTACAACTGCACTACTGAGCACTGCGGTGCCAGGAGATGATTGAAGAACAGCTCTTACAGACCCTGTCTGTGTTTCACCATCATCCAGTGTAACATCTAACTGTTTGACGAATTTCCCAAGAATACCATCTGAACAGATAATGTACGTACCAGTCATTGCAGTAGGACCAGTGACAGTAACAAAGCCTACATTACTCTGAATACCCATAATGCCACCATCAGCATTACGCGGTATATAGGTAGCATCTGCAACATTAGTTGGTCCTGCTGAGAGCCCAGCTAAACGCACGTGTTGCCAGAATAGAAAAGATTCATCCGTATTGGTAGAAGAATTCCACAGACCATTGATTACACTGTTTCCTTGAACACCAGCAGGGGTGGTAGCAAGTGTGCCGTTAATGTTAGCAACAACCCTAGCATCATCGCCTGGTATAGCTTTAAACCTATCTTGATATCCATAGATATAAACAGGAATCTGCCGAAAGTCGTTCGCAATATTCTTAACTTTAGCACTGTTAATCATCTCTTGGCCCTTAAGTACACCTCCCAACAAGAGACCAATGATAACTAGTACTATAGCAATCTCAATTAAAGTAAAGCCTGATTGTCGGCTTCTAGAGATAGTTTTCATGGGGTATTCCTCCCTTCATTATTTGATAACAACTTATTAAGCAATATCTATGCCAGACATATAACTTATTATGAATAAAAAGATTTATAGTAAGTTAGAATACTAAAATACCCAATTTTTATCGAGATGTAGGTTTGATGTGTTGAAAAATTGACATATTGGATGATTTCTCAACAGTAGAAGTCGAATTATTATATTTATTTGGCCACAGAAAATGCTTTTTTTAAGTTTACCTATGCCCCAGCTATAATTAGCTATCTAACATTACTTCAATTTTTATATTACTACAAAACATGCTGCTCCCACCTAGCCAATCAATCTTAGCAACTATTGTGCCGCGTAGACACTGGCTCATGCTAGCAATGCTTCTTTTTTTACATGCTGCAACATTACTGAAAATTGATGATCCTTGGATGCATGCGTTACTAGTCTCTCATTTAGGTATTTTTCTCATTTGGCAGCCAATGTGGGGCGGAGAGCATAAAGTAACTGTAGGTGTCCTCACACTCATAGGTATTGTCTGTACAAGCATATTACTATGGCTTAATTGGTGGCTCGTAGCATTCTGGCTAGCAGTCTTATTTGCGTTGGTAGGCGGGAGGGTGTTTTCATTTCGAACCAAATGGCTAAAGCTATTTTATTTAGCTGCAATGCTCTACCTGTTAGCGTTGTTGTTACTGTGGGTGACACCACATCTGTTTGCTTCTGGAATGATCACGGAAATGCTTCAATATCTGGTTCAATATGGGTTACTGTTAGTGCTAATTAGCATGGCACTAATGCCAGTGGAGAACGAGCCCGTCATATCTAGCCATGCAGTAGATTTTTTCTATAGTGTCTTACTGTTCTTGTTAGTGGTAGTACTAGTATTAGGCAGCTTTACCTATATGGTTCTAGGAAATGCAAATTATCTAGAAGCGCTTTCATTCACATTATTTTCTCTAGCCATGCTTTTACTGACGCTTGGATGGTTGTGGAATCCACGATTTGGATTTGTGGGACTGCAACACCTATTCTCCCGCTACCTATTAAATGTCGGAACACCGCTTGACGAATGGTTATCAAAACTTGCTAAAGAGTCAGAACTTGAGCAAGAAGCCGCAGGATTTCTAGAAGCTGCAATGCAACAACTATCAGACTTACCATGGATAAAAGGTGTCACATGGCTATCACCGAGCATCGATGGCAAACTGGGAGAAGATAGTGACTATCCAATAAATTTAGAAGTAGGGCAACTACGAATCAAAATTAACGCTAAGTATAAATTAAAAACAGCGGTACTTTTACACACGCAGTTATTGGTGCAGATTATTAGCCAGTTTTACGAAACAAAATACAGAGAAAATATACTTCAGCGTATGACACGATTGCAAACAATTTATGAAACCGGATCACGGCTCACGCATGATGTAAAAAACCTACTTCAATCTCTCTATACACTAATTTCTGCAGGGCAACAGGCAACGAAGACAGGAAAAACTAAGGACTTTCAAAAAATGCTTAACCGCCAGCTACCTGCATTAACTCATCGCCTGGAGCTAACTCTAAGTAAATTGAGCGCTCCACAAAAAGAACCTAGCGGTGAATATGTATCTGTTACTGATTGGTGGAAATTACTCAAAAATCGTTACCATGGCCGTAATATTCAGTTTAATGATGTCATTGCTTCGGAACAACAAATTCCATCAGCTGTATTTGAAAATGTAGCTGAAAATTTGCTAGATAATGCGCGGAAGAAACGTATGACAGAAACAAATATAAATGTCGCAGTACATCTTAATGTTGACGATTCTATAGTATTAACAGTGTGTGACAGTGGTAACTCAATCCCAGAAGCGATAGTTACCAAACTTTTTCATGATACTGTTGAATCTGAGTCTGGCCTGGGAACTGGTTTATATCAAGCTTTTCGTTGGGCAAAACATCACGGATACGTATTAAGCCTAAAAAGTAATCAAAAAGGCGCTGTATGCTTTAAATTGGAGAAGAAAGAAACTAATGTAGCCCCAGCATCTAACTGAGTACTGTGTATAAGCTATTAACATAAATGTACTTGGAAAATATTAAGGTAATCGTCCGGCTGCTACCATACTACTAAACAAAATATTAGGTGAAATCCAGGTAACAATATCGTCATACTCCCCACCAGCTGAACTAGGATCTTTAGGAACTTGATCAACAAAAGTTGTGGCATTAGTTGCATTGGTAGTTTCATCTACATTAGGAGCTGGCACAGCTATAACTGCACCCAGATCATCAGTTGCACCATATCCATTTTTGCCATGGGATAATACAATGGCCGGAATATTATTAGGATTAGTTATATTTACCAGAGTACCGGTTGCGTCCCTTGTCTGAATGGTAATATCTCGTGCTGTTGGCGGGGATAAAACCAGTGTTCCCACAGGACCAGCATAAGCGGGTGTCACACTATAACGGAACATACGGCCCCAAGCATCTAGCTTTGGTACTCCTAACATTGCCCATGGAATATATCCGTGCCTATCTGCTAAAGCAACACAGGTCACCTTTTCATCACCATTAGAAGCTGAAATGGCAGGACAGGGCAATCGTCCAGTAGTAACAGCAAAACCGATCAAAGCTTGTTTTATCTCAAAAAGAGATTTTTGTGTCTCATTCATATTTCGTTGATCTATCTGGGCAGTTAATGGCGATAATAAACCACCAATTAACATTGCAAGTATAACCATTACTACTGCCATCTCCACTAAACTAAATCCGCGCTGAACAGAATTTGGAAGCACTTTTCGCCAAATTAGAATGTCACGATGCCAAGTGTGTTTAAAGTTTCTGATCATTGGTAAACTGATACGTCATTAAAAGTTGATGTCGGTACGTTCTTTGTAAAAGTAACACCCAATGAGTTAGCGTCCTCTAAATAATTAACAGGATTTCCTATGTCCCCCGTTGTTACTCTAGGTTGCCCGCTAGCTACACCAGATAATCTCTTCCCTGCAACAATCACTACCACCTGTTTATCAGCAGCAGTTGAAGGCGGATCAACTACCCTACAGGCACCACCCGTAGCACATGCATTAATAGCAGGTGGAATGGGCGGGTTTATGGGCTTGTAGGCATCTGCAAGGCCATAAAAAACATGTTTTTTCCAATTTAGCCACCAATCGGAAGTAGAAAAAATATTGCAACTTACTGGCCAAAGAGTATTCATTCCTCCACTACTGCTTACATTGGTTGCAGTAAAGGGTGTATCAGGAAACCGTCCAAATCGATTGTCTGTAACATCTGAGTAGTCGCCACTACCCGATGCTGCGTTAGTTGCTGCCCATGGATAGCGTCCATTGTTTGCTAATGCGTAATCCCTCATACATTTTAATGCTTCACCTGCCACTCTTTCCTCTAACTTTGGTAACAGATCCTGGTAAGTAATACTAATCAATCTATCATTAACGATAATGTTCCCGTTGCCATCTAGAACTGGTCCATTGATAAAACCATCCGTTGAACTCCCGTCAATAAAAGCAGCATTATCTTCACCATTTCCGATATCTAAATAATTTTGCGGATTAGATGCTCCTGCTGCACTACGATCCTGTATTGCAACTGCACCCTCACGCTGTATCACCTCCCCCGGTGCAATGATCACCGCTATCACACCACTAGGTACAAAAACATCGGGATTAGCACCATTGTTATTTACTAAACCAGAAGATTTACGCACAGTAATAGTGCCACGAGATTCGCTATTTAAGCAGCCTGGCTGATCTGGATCTGTACAAATAGTTCGATTATTTTCTTTAAAATTATTGGATAATGCATACCATAATTGTTCACCATGTCCATCTCGTAAATCAGGCAAACCTAATGTCATCCATGGCAATCTACCTAACCGGGCCGACTGACCTGTAGTGCCAGCAGCATTACCACAACTGACTGCCGCAACACCACTGCTATCCAATGCTGGACAAGGTAAGTCTCCAGGACGTGCTGTGGTTCCGACGCCAGGTACACTAGGTAGAACTACGCTAACAGCATGAGCAATAAGTGCTTCCTTTGCATGTGCAAGTGCTTTGGCTGTTTTCATGTCTTGTTCTGCAATATTGCTTCCAGTTAATGAAAATACAACTGCCGTCAGCGTGCCAAGAACGATTACTGTGAGCAACATCATTAATGCTGCCCCTTTTTGTCTGAGGGGTAACGCTGCACTATAAAAAGAGTGTGGCTGTCTAGATATACGAACAGTAAGCAGCATTTCTACTTAATCCATTTTTCCATTTGGTGGAATGGATTTCTTTCCTGTAATTTGTGCAGATTGTTGCGCTGATTGAAGCCCACGCTCGGGGTGTGCGTTCCTCATCATACTGCTGTCTAAGTCTATACTTTGCCCAACCTTAAGACGTACTGAATTGTCTGTACCTGGTATTTTAATTGGCACAGAATCAGGTGTATCATCACGTTCCACCAAGATCCCGTTATCTCCCTTCTGACTTTGTGGTACTCCGTTTATCCAGACTACCCGACTTCCTCCATTCCGCTGTATGATTCCATTTACTAAAATTCTGTCACTAATAATTACCTCAGTTTCTCCCTTTGGTTTGCTCTTCAACTGCTCAAGCTGAATACGTTGTTCTGGTGTAAAGAACAATCTACCTAGTGCCTCCCCCCCAGCCGCACCGCACGGAAAGGCAGAAAACATAAACAATATATAGAAGAAAATTTGTCTCTTTTGGCTCATTTATTTACCATATGTGTTTTTTCATTCAGTGTTATCCACCCTAGAGAACATTCTGCCTGTATATTTGGAACAAATCTGAGATGCCTGATTGAATCATTTCGTGTAAGAGTGCAACTTTCCAATAAGTACATACCCTTTGCTTCCGCGCTCAGCGCATCAAAAAAATTTAGTAACTGCCCTTCGTGCAATAAACTAAAATCTAATCTCATATTACTCCGGTGAAGATTAAAACTATTACTAGGCACAGCAGCTTCTAAATTTAAGTTTTCTTGAGGTTCTAGTTTGTATTTCACACTAAAAATACTTAGCTGATTACGAATCTTTTCAATTGTTTCAATCCAGTCCAAACGTTTCTCATGGCCAATTACATTCTGTTCTACTAAATTTTGGTATTGATGATAATAACCCTGCAAATCTTCTTGTTCGTTCTTAATACGTTCCAGCCTACGACGAGCCTCTGACCATTCACGATCTGCCGTAATCTTTGCCTGCTGTGCTTCGATCAGCACACTATCACTTGCGTAAACAATAGCTACACCCAGTATTAGCGTTATAGCTAACATAATGAGTAAGCCGCGAATATGTGGTAAATCTTTAGCAGTAAATTTCATCTGAATTTATTATTTCCTAAAATTCCTACCTGTATTATTCTATTGGCCCTCAATTTGAGATTTTTTTTTCAATGCCACCTTCATGACAAAAGCACTACCACGAAGTTTTTTTTCACTGTCAAGATCACCAGCGATACTGGCACCAGAATCAAGATTGATTGGCAACGTGACAGGCTTGGCTGACAAACCTGCGCTGTCCAACGCAAGACGAAACTGGTCAATTGAATCAATAGTATCCCGTAGATTAAGAGAGGATAGGACCTCCCCACCAAGAAGTACTTCCTGATACGCATTAGATAATGAGGTTTGAGTTATCGTGTGACGACCGCCGCTTTGCGCGGCAACTGAATCAGATGTAACTTGCCATGACAGGCTATTCACCTGAATCATGGGGAAATCTTCTAATTTCCGACTAATTATTGTCAAAAACTTTTGAGGTAATAATACGGAAGCCGAAAGTTTCTGAATAACTGATACCCCAGCCTTCATGCGATCAACCGAAACTGGAAAACGTGGATAGTCTGCCTCAATCTGGCGTTCTTGATCTTTTATGGAAGCCTTCATGGCGCTAACAGTTTCAATATCCTGATGTAATCCGGATGCCTCCCATAGATTGAAGCCAGACCATGACACGCAGATGAGTGCAGCAGCAGCTAAGGTTACTTTAAGTAGATTCTTTGCTTTCCCCAAATCGTGGAAGTGCATGTAGTCGGCAATTGCATACTGGTTTGCTGGCGGCTTATTTCCAAGCATATGCAGTAATAACGAGGTCGCATCTGAATCAGCCGGACTTTCTTTAAGCCCAATGCGCTCAGCCATTTCTTCAATATCCTCGATCAGGAAATGCATGCTGTCTGAATCTTGTAACACCTTTTGTAATTGTTTCTTATGGTCTTTGCTACAAATAATGCAAACATCAAGCGCCTGTTCAATGGGAAGTAGGCTAAGGCTACTGAGATATTTATAGGTGCGGTTAAGCTCAGTTTGTAAGGGCTTAGTTATATCGTCAGTACGGTCATCAGTACGTACTAGTGGGGTTAACCGTGAAAAACTAATATTGCCATCGCGGTAAAGTATTTCACGCAACCCAGAGTGTTTTTGCCAGGTAAGTAGCAATAGATGAGAAGAAGGAATGTGACTAACAAATCGATGACTAACGAGGGGAACAGAATAAATTCCGGCTACAGAAGCTTCATGTTCCAGCAAAATATCCAGCCAAGGTGAAACTAGTTCTGGATTTGTTAGCGCCGAAAACAAAGTCATGTCATCGCGTCGTCCTTCCTGCTCACGATATAATATTTGGGCATGACGAAACGGAGTATTGCGGTAAAACTGCTCGAATTTTCTATGTACGATTTCTGTATGGTCCCTGCCACTAACGTGAGGCATAGCCTCCGAACGAAAGTCTTCTTCCACTAAATCGGTAAGCAAGTAACAAGTAGCCTTCGGATTTTTTTCTAGTAAAGCGGCAAAGGCAGCGTGACCTGTTTCATTATTTGCGAACGGCTGCTCAGCCTGAAGTTGACCCCGCTTCCAGGAATAAGCACTAAGCCATTCAGCGCCAAGAAAGAAAAGAAGTTTCTCTGCCATTAGAATTTCACCTTACCAATAACGTCATAGATCGGCATTAACACGGAAAACATAATCCAGCCCAGCAATAAACCTAGCAACACAGTCATAGCAGGACCTATCATGGCCTGTGCCTTTGTAATTGCCTCCTTCACATCTCGATCATAAAAATATCCGACATTAAGCAGAGCCTTATCTAGTGCTCCAGTGGCTTCACCTACCCGTAACATACGTAGGACCAAAGGTGGAAATATATTTGCACTTTGAAAACTTTGAGTTAGATTCTTGCCTTCCTCAATTTCCCGACCTGCTTGGATCAAACTTTCTTCAATTACCATATTCCCAGTAATGTTGCGGCAAATGGCGATACATTCCAAAATACTTATTCCTGAAGCGTAAAGCATGGCAAAAAAATGAGCGAAACGTGCTAAGACAATTTTCTTTAGTATTGGGCCAACAGGCCATATTTTTAATTTTAAATCGTCAAAACGATAACGGGCCTGGGAATTGAACACCATCATGAGTTTGAGAACAATAAACAAAATTATTGGGACCAGCAGCATTACATACCAGTACTGTACAAATAGGGAAGAAACAAACAGCAAGGCCTTGGTATGAAGTGGTAATGTCTGTCCCATATTTTGGATAAACCCTGTTAACTGAGGCACTAGGTATATCATCAGAAAAAAAGCTACACTGATTACGATTACCAATACAGCTGCTGGATAAATTAATATCTGTTTGGTTTGAGAAGCCATTTCATCTTCCCACTTGAGAGTATCCGTAAGATGTAGGAACACTTCTTGCAGCTTGCCGCTTTTCTCACCTGCATTTACCAAGCTTATAAACACTGCCTCAAATACGCGCGGGTGTTCTGCCATCGCTTGGGATAAACGCATGCCCCCTTCTATATTTTCGATCAGATTTGCAACTACCTCGCGTAAATATGGATTAGACATTGTATCGCGCAAATCTGCTAAGCAATCTAGCAAGGGCACGCCGGCATTGGTAAGCTGCTCCATATTAAAAAAGAAAGTGATCAGCTCTCGGCGAGTAACGGACGTACCAGTAGCCAAACGATTTTTCTTCGCAATCTTCCCGCTAATAAGATCAAGTCCAGTACGCTTTAGTCGCATCTCCAAATCCACTAGATTTGATGCGTCCTGCAAGCCAGTGCGATTCTGGCCCAACTTGTTTATTGCCCTGTATGCATACATCGCCATAGTCAAACTATCCGTTGAGTAAGATCAACCACTCTGGACACTTCACTAAGCGAAGTCACTCCATCCTTAACACGTTGAATTGCATCTTCTATAAGAGGACGAAACCCTTTTTCTAGTGCTAGTGTCTTGATCTCACGTCCAGTGGCACGGCGCGCAATTAGCTCATCCATGTCCTGATCCATCTTCAGGAGTTCCATAATTGCTACTCGACCGTTATAACCATTATGTTCACATAAATCACAACCAACTGGGCGATATATAGTTTGCGGTGGTTGATCTGGCAAAATGCCAAGTAGCTTTTTCTCAGAAGAACTTGGTTCATATGGTTGCTTGCAATGCCGACAAAGTACCCGAACCAATCGTTGGGCAACGATTCCGATAATGTTACCGGCCATAATGTCGGGTAACATACCAATATCAAGTAGGCGTGGAATTGCACCGATTGAAGAATTGCTATGTAAGGTAGAATATACTTGATGTCCGGTCATAGCAGCACGGAAAGCCATTTCAGCAGTGGGATGATCGCGAATTTCCCCAACGAGAATGATGTCTGGATCCTGACGTAACATAGAACGCACACCACTAGCAAAATCAAGCTTAGCTGCTTCATTCACTGATGTCTGACGGATCATTACCATTGGATACTCAACGGGATCTTCCAGAGTCATAATATTAACTGCTTCAGTATTAATATGACTCAGCACAGAATAAAGCGTAGTAGTTTTACCACTACCTGTCGGCCCGGTCACCAGAATGATTCCTTCCGGGCGCGCTATCATGATTCTAAGATTTTCTGAAGTTTCTTCCGGTAATCCTAAGTATTCTAACGGTACAATACCTTTTTGCCGATCTAGTATACGCAAAACTAGATTTTCCCCATGAGTAGTGGGTTGTGAAGCTACACGAAAATCTATAGGTCGGCCTGATAAGCGTAACGAAATACGACCATCTTGAGGTGCCCTAGTTTCAGCAATATTCATATTACTCATTACTTTGAGTCGTACCGCCATAGTTGGCCAGAAACTTTTATGCAAACTACGTACTTGACGCAGTACACCATCAACTCGGTACCGAATACGCAAAAAACTTGGTTCAGGCTCAAAGTGTATATCTGATGCGCCACGTTGAACTGCATCTGACAATAATGCATCGATTAAACGTACTACTGGTTGACTAAACTCATCGACCCCAGTTTGTAGCGACTGGTAGTCCATCTCTCCAGGTTCAATCTCGTGCAAAATACCATCAATCGAAAGTTCAAAACCATAGTACTGGTCTATTGAACGGATAATTTCAGATTCACGAGCAATCTGAGTAATTAGACGGTATTCATCCTTGATTAGTGCGCGCACTTGATCTAATGCAATGATGTTGTCTGGATCGGCGATAGCTAACGTTAACGTTTTCTCACTTTTATCCAACGCGAGAGGCAACAATAAAAACCGACGCGCTACATCTTTTGGAATTAACTTTATAGCTGCCGCATCAACGATACTACTTGAAAGGTCAACACTCTCCTGTCCCAAACTCTCAGCCATTACGTCGCGTATGGTCGCTTCAGATAAAAAGCCCAAACCAACCATCAGTCGTCCAAGTGGCAAGTGACGTTTGCTTTGCTCTAATAAAGTAATGCGCAACTGATCCTCACTGATGACACCCTTTTCTACTAATAATCGTCCCAGTGGTTTTCCTGATGGATTTTCTGATGGTTCTTCTGAAACTGAGGTTGCCATATATTTATAGTGGGATAGTTAGATTTAAATACTACTACTGCGATAATTCTTTGAGCCTTTTGGATGCTTGCGCTTTCTCAAACCCAACTGTTGTAGCACCAGCTAGTACCAATGCCTTACTGTAATATTTAGAAGCCAATTTAATCTTATTCAAATGATCTAAGCTGACTGCAAGATTAAAAGCATAATCGGCATTGGTAGAATCAATACTGAAAGCACGAAAGAAAGATTGTTGTGCTTCAGTCCAACGGGACTGAGCAACATAATTGTTACCCAGTGTAAAATGCAAAGCTGCCGCATCAGGTTGTTGTGCCAGAAGGATTTTTAGCCGACTTTCAGTTTGATTGAGATCAGCAGTTTGTCCTAATGCAGCTATGCCGGAAACTGCAAAGGGATCTCGTGGATCTAATTCCAATATACGAAGATAATATGACTGTGCCTCATTATCTTGTCGCATGCGCGTTGCAATGGCTGCAAGCCCCAGTAATACATCCTTATTAGTCGAGTCATTATCAAGCGCTTTTAGATAGAACTGCTTAGCAATAGCTAAATCACCTGCTACGTAAGCTTGATAAGCTGCCGTTAATTGTGGAGACACTTCTTTAGAGCTGGGGTTGCGCTGTACATTGATGGGCTGCTCTGTAGTGGATGAATTGATATTTTCCTTGTCTGTTAGATACTCCCTTTCATCACTCTTAGAAGTTGGGGTGGGTTGCTCTGAATTAACAGAGGACGCAGATAAAGGTTTATCAATGGTTTCGATACTAGTGTCA
>JAHELA010000159.1 GCA_024644425.1 Nitrosomonadaceae bacterium | reverse complement strand
ACACTACAACCTAAGCCTTCTGCAAAACTTTGAATCGCGTATCCAATATCTCCTAGGTGCTTTTCAGGTTTAATTTCTTCAATTCCACGCCACATAGACTCGAATGTAATCTCGCATAAACGTCTAGCTTGGATTGTTGGCTCCCCCACATAGTACATACGACTTGTATCTCCATGATAACCATCTTTAATAACAGTTACGTCAATGTTTATGATATCGCCAGCCTTAAGTTTTTTCTCCCCTGGTATACCATGACATACTTGGTGGTTTACAGAAGTGCAAATAGATTTTGGATAAGGAGAATATCCTGGTGGCTGATAATTTAGTGGTGCAGGCACAGTATTTTGCACATTTATCATATGATCATGACACAATGCATCAAGCTCACCAGTAGTAACTCCTGGCTTGACAAAAGGCGCAATGAAATCTAATAATTCTGAGCCAAGCTTTCCTGCAACCCTCATTTTTTCTATTTCTTGTGGGGATTTTAAGTGTATCGTCATAATGGCTCCTAACTCAAACTGCTGACGCAGATTCAGGTGTAGGAAGCAACTTGATTTTTTCTGGTTGAAGCTCTGGAGATAACTTTGTATTATTGTTGAAGTTAAAACCAGATTGAATATAGAAACCTAAAACCAAGTTAATAACTAACAATAAAAAAAATAATACTTTCATTGTTTGTGGTTTATTGTTGTTAACAAACTCTAGCCTTGTTAAAATATTCTGTTAATCAAATTAACCCATTAATTAAGAGAAGAGTCCAAAATGCAAGGTACGAAAATAGTATCAAACTTGATTATGCTAATTGCACTTGCACTATTTAATCAAGTTTTTGCTGAAACTTTAGTAAAGGCTAGGTCTCCAGAAAAAGCTTATGTAAAAGGCAATGCTGAAAAAGGTCAGCAAATTGCAAGCCAAGTTTGTGCGGGCTGTCACAATGCTGATGGTAACAGCACGATTCCTGCAAACCCAGTCCTAGCAGGACAACATGCAGAGTATATCACTAAGCAACTAATGAATTTTAAAGCACGAGACAATAAGCCTGCAGAAAGAAAGAGTGCAGTCATGGCTGCAATGGTCGTTCCTCTCTCATTAGATGACATGAAAAATCTCGGTGCTTATTACACCTTACAAAGCCCTAAACCTGGAGCAGCCAAAGATAAAACACTCGCCGAACAAGGCGAAAGAATCTATCGTGGGGGTAACATTTTTTCTGGGGTGCCTGCATGTTCTGGTTGCCATTCTCCCAATGGGGTAGGGATCCCGCCACATTATCCGCGTCTTGCCGGACAGCATGCAGAGTATACCGCAACACAACTTCGGGCATTCCGAACCGAAAAGCGCGCTAATGATCTTAACCGTGTTATGCGAGCAATAGTTGCTCGTATGAGCGAGAAAGAAATACAAGCTGTAGCAGAGTTTATCTCTGGTCTACGTTAATTATTTGAAACCATGATAATTTTTCTGTGGAGGTATATTTTTTACCAGTTGCTGAATACTTTTTCAGCGGCAGATAATGTACTGTTGATTTCCTTGTTGCTATGTGCAGAGGAAACAAAACCCGCCTCAAAGGGTGATGGGGCAAAATATATGCCTTCACGCAGCATTGCGTGAAAAAAACGATTAAAAGATTTTCTATCACACTCCATTACTTCGGCATAACTTGTTGGTATATTGCTCCGAAAATACAAACCAAACATACCCCCTAATGACTGCGCGCAAAACGTAATCCCATACTTTTTTGCTACCTTAGTTAAGCCTTCGGTAAGCTGTAAGTTACGTGTAGCAAGTTTCTTATAAAACCCAGAAACTTGTATTAACCGCAATGTAGCAAGTCCTGCGTTAACAGCAATCGGATTTCCAGAGAGCGTGCCCGCCTGATACACGGGGCCTATCGGAGCAAGGCATTGCATAATATCTCGACGACCACCAAAAGCCGCCATTGGCATGCCCCCACCAATCACTTTACCAAGAGTAGTAAGATCTGGCTTAATATTGTAGATCCCTTGAGCACACTTTAGCCCAACTCGAAAACCAGTCATTACTTCATCAAAGACTAATACACTACCATGTTTCGTGCATAGCTCACGCAATGTAGATAAAAATCCAGGTTTTGGTGTTACCAAATTCATGTTGCCTGCAACTGGTTCTACGATAACTGCAGCTATTTCTTCACCAAATTGACCAAATATTTTCTCCAACCCATCCTGATCATTGTAATCCAACACTGTGGTATAACTTGCAATTTCTGCAGAAACTCCAGCAGAACTTGGACAGCCAAGAGTAAGAGCTCCTGAACCAGCCTTTACAAGCAATGCATCATCATGCCCGTGATAACATCCCTCAAACTTGATAATGCGATTTCTGCCCGTGTAGCCTCGTGCTAAACGAATAGCACTCATGGTCGCTTCAGTACCAGAACTAACTAGTCTCACCTGCTCAATGGAGGGAACCAGGGTGCACAATAATTGGGCTATTTCTAGCTCCGCTTCAGTTGGCGCACCAAATGTCAACCCATTTTTTACTGCAGTCTGTACCGCTTTAATTACTTTTGGATGCGCGTGTCCAAGAATTAATGGGCCCCAAGAACCAACATAATCTATGTAAGAATTATTGTCTGCATCCCATACGTACGCCCCTTTCCCTCTCCTAAAAAATATGGGCACCCCTCCCACCGATTTGAATGCACGAACTGGTGAATTGACTCCACCTGGAATATATTCCTGAGAAAATTCAAATAGTTTTTGATTAAGTGAAGTCATTTGATAGCTCATTAGAATGGCAAATAGAATATTTTGCTTGCTTGAATAAATAAGTAATTTTTTTAGCTTCAGCCTCAATATCAATAGCGCTAAATAGGGAATTACTAATTGCTACAGCGTCGACACCTTGATGTATCAGCTCCAACGCGTTATCAGCAGTTACGCCTCCAATGGCAACAATTGGAACTTGTAGATACTGCTTTGCCTCGTATATCAAACCAATAGATACGGCTACTGCACTAGGCTTTGTAATAGAAGAAAAGAACGCGCCGAATGCAACATAGTCTGCGCTATTTTGCTCGGCTTCAATTGCGTATTTCAGTTGATTGTAACAGGAAGCTCCGATGATCTTTCCAGACCCTAGTCTTTTCCGTGCTTCGATTATGGTAATATCTTCCATCCCCAAGTGCACCCCATCTGCGCCAATTT
>JAHELA010000158.1 GCA_024644425.1 Nitrosomonadaceae bacterium | reverse complement strand
AGATAGTTGAGCAACGAAACGACTACATGTTGAATAGACATCAAGAACGTAGCGATGCTGTAAACAACGATCTTATGAGGGAGCAGGATAAGAGGATGCCGATCAATGTTGAAAGGCAGTCTCGTGTAACCTTCGGTGGTACGAAAAAGTAATTTTTTAAATCACTGAATTATATAAACCGTACTGGAGGCCCTTCGGGGCAGGTACATAAGGAGAAACAACTATGGCAAATAAAAACACACAAGGTTTTGGTTTAGTTGCTGCAGGAACGCTTGGATCAACTCCAGCGACTTCTGGGCAAGGTAAATACAAAATCGATGCGGGTTATGCAACTACTATATTTCATGGTGGTGCTGTTGCTTCTGCTGCTGGTTACATTGTCGAAGGTCAGGGAACTGATACTCCGATTTTGGGCGTACTAAACGGAATATTTTATAACGCGGCTACAACTTTAAAGCCGACGTTTGCAAATCATTACGTGCAAGTAACACCAGCAAACTCAGAAGATATCGATGCATTTGTATTCGATAACCCTCAACAACAATACGTAGTAGCAACGGACGCAACTGTAGCACAAGCGGGTTTCCTAGAAACTTATGACATGAATGCTTCTGCTGGTAGTACAACTACTGGTAAGTCTTCAGCGACATTAGATATAGGCGACACAAGCGCAGATGCAGCTTCATGGAGATTATTAAGATCTGCTGAAGATCCGGAAAACGAAGATATTGGTGCAGCTTTTGCATCAGTAGTAGTAGTTGCTAATCTACTTGAACTACAATCGTAATAGGAGAATAGGAGATAAATTATGGCTATATCACGATCACAACTAGTTAAAGAACTAGAGCCAGGATTGAATGCACTATTCGGCCTGGAATATAAAAGGTATGAAAATCAGCATGCTGAGATTTATACTGCTGAAAACAGTGACAGAGCTTTTGAAGAAGAAGTTATGTTATCTGGTTTCGCAAACGCACAAGTAAAAGGTGAAGGTTCTGGAGTTTCATTTGATGAAGCACAAGAAACTTTCACAGCTCGTTACACTCACGAGACTGTAGCTTTAGCGTTCGCAATCACTGAAGAAGCGATTGAGGACAATTTGTATGACAGACTTGCGTCTAGATATACAAAAGCTTTAGCAAGATCTATGTCGAATGCGAAACAAGTAAAAGCTGTTGAACCATTAATTAATGGTTTCGGTGGTGGTTTCACTTCTGGTGACGGTGCTAATTTATTTAGTACATCACACTCGACTGTATCAGGGTCTTTCCAAAATACTCTGACTACACAAGCAGATCTTAACGAAACTTCGTTAGAGCAATCTTTGATCGACATCGGTCAAATGACTGACGAAAGAGGTCTAAGAGTTGCAGCAAGAGGATTGAAAATGATCATTCCTTCTGAGCTTCAGTTTACAGCTGAGAGATTGATGAAATCTCAAGGTAGAACTGGAACAGCTGATAACGATATCAATGCAATCGTATCTATGGGTATGGTTCCTCAAGGTTATAGAGTGAACAACTACCTAACTGATACAGATGCATTCTTTATCATTACAGACGTGCCTAACGGTATGAAAATGTTCACAAGAGCTCCATTGACAACTGCAATGGAAGGTGACTTCGATACTGGAAACGTTAGATACAAAGCTAGAGAAAGATACAGCTTCGGCGTATCAGACCCTAGAGGTATCTTCGGAGTATCAGGAGCAGCGTAATAAGTAATTTATGAGGCCGCCTAAAAACGGCCTCATTTACAATACAAAAGGTGAGACTTATGAAAAAATTTTTAGTTACAATAAATGCGTACGGCCACTACTCAAAATTTGAAGTAGAGTCAGCAGATGATCCGAATTCACTGGAACAATCAATCCTTGACAAACTTGGAGAAAATAGTATAGTTTGGGAAAAAACGGGAATGTTTGGTCCGTTGAATAGAATAACCTATGAGGAGGTTGTTAATGATACAAGACCTATACAAAGCAAAAAGGTCCTTGGAGTTGAAGTGGGAACAGGAGCATCTATCTAATGGTAGGTATACTCTTGAAATGGTCAGAATTGATGACAAAGTTAAAAAAGTTATCACTGACATTAAGCTGGAAGAAGCAGCTATTGCTCACAGACAGAACACTGTCGAAGATGCAGCTCCACAAGTTTCTGTAGCTACTTAGTCAAAAGCTACATCGCTGAAATGCATAAATACCGTAGGCTCTCTTGCACTCTACTAAAAAATAACATATAATATTCACACTATACAATTTAAATAAGAACACTGACGAGTATAGTCGACGGCCTAGAGACAGTGTTCGGAAACTAGGAGGATATAATTATGGCAAACACTACATTTTCAGGACCAATATTAGCTGGTACTATTAAAAATACTACTGGTACTACAGTTGGAACTGACATGAAAAACACAGGTCAAGTTGTAATGGCACAAAGCTTTGCAGTTGATTTATCTGGAGGAGCACTTGCTGCAACAGCAACAAATGTAATCATTCCAGCAAACTCACAAATCATTGATTGTGTTTTTGACGTAATCACAGCATCTTCAGATGCAACTAACATTAGTATTGGTTTTGTTGGAGGAGCAGCTACTGCTCTTGTTAACGCAGAAGCAATTGGTACTACTGCTGGTAGAAAATACCCAACAACTAAAGCAGGAGGAGCTTTAGCTTGGGAAGATATTGGAACGTCTGATCAAAGATTAAACGTAACTAACTCTGCAGCTACAAGTGCTGGTGAAGTTAGACTTACTATTTTGTACCAACAAAATACTAATTTTGCGTAATAAATAATTAGTGTGGGGCTTCGGCCCCACATATAAATTTTAAGGAGAAAAAAAACATGAGTTCAGACCAACGATTTACAAGGATAACTTCTACTGGACAGGTTCAAACTGTTGCGGGTGGTTCTACTGCTATTGGTCCTTCAAGAATAACTTATATTCAATGTAAAGGACACGCGAGCGGACAACTTACATTAAGAGACAGTGCTGATGATTCAGGAACTATACTTTTTCTAGCTCACTTTGGAACAGAAGGTTTAGATATCTATGTTCCTGGTAATGGAATTAGATTTGAAACATCAGTTCACGCAACTATATCTGGAACAGGATCTGTTACACTTGGATATACTGGCTAGGAGGTTAAATGGCTAACACTACCTCGGGCACTACAACGTTCGATAAAACTTTTGCTATTGATGAAATAGTAGAAGATGCATTTGAACGTATTGGAT
>JAHELA010000157.1 GCA_024644425.1 Nitrosomonadaceae bacterium | reverse complement strand
GTGACAATGCTGCTAGTAGCAGAATCCGATTAGAAATACTTTTTGAGCCCGGTAACCGCACCGTGCCTTTAGCCGTCTTAACGGCAGGAAGATCAATAAATTTCACAACGCACCTTGGAACTAGACCTTACAAATAAATCTCCTATCACTTTGAAACTCTAAGTGTGAATAACTGTCAGAGATTTCCTTTGGAAACACGATGTAGTGTGTATGAAGAGCCATTCTTTGTTTCTAATGTTGCTATTTCACCGTCTGCGTCAACTTTAAAGAGAGTTGGATCATTATCTGAAAAACCTGCGCATCCATTCGTGTCATATGTAAACCCTTTTAGTTTCAATTTGTTTGAAGTAGCATCGTATACATAAGAAGAAAATTCAATACCTGGGTCACCACAGCTTTCGTGACCTTCGCGGTCCAAATCTCCTATCGGATCTACCATAAAGTACTTACCGTTAGTAAAAAATAGAAAAGTTTGGGTTTTAGTTGCGGCCTTATCAAACACCCAGGCTCCAACAATCCCAGAAGGAATATTTTCCATTCTAGAAAAACGGACCTCCTTAACCGCCGTTTTATTTTTCTCTTTAGAAGAACTAAGTTTAAGAGGTTTAGCAATATGAAATAATTCGCCAAATAGGCTGCTCTGCTCCCGCTCCCTTGGCACAATAACAATATCCGATGTAATTAAGTCGAAACCATCTGTATAAACTCTCCATTTTGGCCGTAAGTGTGATAGACCAGCCTGAAGATTAGTGTCAATTGTTGCTGCGCCTACAATCTTGAATCCTCTTGTATCAAACTCGGGAAAGCTCACTTCACCATATTCCACACCAGCCTTGCTAATTGGCTTGTTCCCACATACTTGATTAATATCACAGGGATTATCTGCCACAGCTTCACCGAATAAATACTCACCACCATTAGCAACCGACGTACGAATTATAGTAGCCGTTGTATCATCGTACTTTACCCAAATGTCGGTACTAAGAAAATTAATCGCCTGAGAAAGAAAGTGGCCCCTAGCTTCCTCAACAGTCTTGGCTTCCCCAGCAATACCTCCAGCCTGCCTTATACTTTTAAGTACTGGTGAGGATGGAAATATAGCTGGATCGCTATCAAGATTGACTGAGGCACTAACAGCATCTGAAGCTTTAGCTGGAATTGAAATACCATTCTCAGGATCATTGTCCGAGTCTAAGGACTGCAGCAAAACAAGCAAGTTTTGTAGTCGAGTACCGCTATCCCCAGCTAAGTCTATTGGTGTAACTAATGCGGCTGCTTTTACCTTACCAAGAACCAAACTACCAAGCTTAAATTCGACCATATCTCCATGATTATATTTGTAAACTCCGCCCTCATCTGTAATACCTGTCATCTTCGATGATGTAGAATAAGCTACACCACTAACCGCAGCATCAGTCAATATCCCCGTTGTTTGACCTGTTGCAGAAGGCTTGCCTTTACGTGAAAATTCACCACCGCCATCGCAAGCAACAAGAGTAATGGCAAATACTATAGGCACTACACATGCAAAACGAGAATTTCTGTAATTCTGGTTAAATTTCATTTAGTAGATTCCCTCTTAGTTTAATAAATTGTCACTCTAACCTATAAGATCATAATTTTATCGTTATATAATATTGCGAATGGTGGGCATGTCGGTAAAAAGTTTTCTATTATAACTAACCTTTGTCACCCCGTCTTGATCGCCTAATTAAACTCAAATGCTGGTTTACTACTAACTAATATCTTCTAAAACTATTTGATACCTGAAGTGCCTTCCATAACAACCATAGTAATGTAAAGGTTTAAAGATTAAAGATGAACAAAAAAATAAGGACAATGCAACTTTGCAATCATCCTACTAAGCTATTGCAAGACATCTCTGTTAAATTCTTTGAATCTCAAAGTGATTCATTGTAGAAATTATTTGAAACTCAGGAGCTCGTAACAAAATGTCAAAAATTGGAAAATCGACCCCTTCCTCACCTAAGAAAATGCATTTAGATACAGACACGATTATTGCCGATTTGCGCACATTGCGGATAGCATCATTAGAAAACAGACAAAGACTTGAAAGACCCCCAAAACTTCCTTCCCGAAAAATCCTTACAAATATTATCGACGGATTGGCCGCTGTTCTATTTCCTAACCGCTTAGGTTCTTCAGAAATCACGGACAAAAACATTGATGATTACGTTAGACGAACACTAGATGAAGCATTAAGAAAACTGTTAACACAAGTACTTCGTGAGTTAAATTATACCTATGGACATGAAACCAGTAGCGACGTGATTCACAAGCAATCGATTACAATTATCAATTCATTTTCAAAACAATTACCAGGCATACGAAGCGTACTAGATACTGATATTTGCGCAGCTTACGAAGGTGACCCTGCCGCTCATAATGTGGATGAGGTACTTGTTTGCTACCCGGGTATTACTGCCATAATGTACTATCGGCTTGCCCACGAATTATATTGTTTAGGTACTCCATTAATCGCTCGTATGATTTCAGAGATCGCACATTCGACTACTGGTATTGAGATCCACCCAGGTGCACAGATTGGTAGTAGTTTTTTCATTGATCATGGGACTGGGGTAGTAATAGGCGAAACTACTATTATTGGTAAAAATGTACGTTTGTACCAAGCTGTGACTCTAGGTGCCAAGAGTTTTCCTGTAGATGAAAATGGCGCGCTAGTAAAAAATAATCCAAGACATCCAATCGTTGAAGATGATGTAATTATCTATGCAAATGCGACTATTCTAGGCCGTATAACTATTGGTCGTGGTTCAATTATTGGTGGCAATGTTTGGCTTACACGTAGCGTATCTCCTGACAGCAACATATCTCAGGCTCAAATGCGTAGCGAGATATTTGATAACAATACTGATATTTAACACACCAACCAAAAAAGACGATGATGTAGCAGAATTAATTTTATGAATGAACTGACATTAGCTAGAGTGATCCATATTTTGGGTGTGATTTTTTGGATCGGTGGAGTTGCGATGATCACCACGGTATTGCTCCCTATTACTAATAAAATTAAAACTACGGAAGAAAAATTAAAATTTTTTGAGCATATTGAAAACCGCTTTGCTAACCAAGCACGCTTCACTACACTGATTACCGGTCTAAGTGGCTTTTATATGGTATATATACTTGATGCCTGGAGCCGTTTTACCGAATTGCGTTTTTGGTGGATGCACACCATGGTATTAGTATGGTTGATTTTTATGCTGAT
>JAHELA010000156.1 GCA_024644425.1 Nitrosomonadaceae bacterium | reverse complement strand
ACATCGTGGCAAAAAAACTAAAAATGGCACTTCATGAATAGATTTGAAAATTTAAGAAAGCAAATGATTGACCATCAGATGGTAGCGCGTGGTTTGAGAGATCAGTCTGTTATCAATGCGATTAGTGCAGTACAACGTGAAGAATTTATATCTAAAGATCTTGTTGAATTCGCCTACACTGACTCACCTTTACCAATTGCCGCAAACCAGACAATTTCCCAGCCTTATATCGTTGCACTTATGACTGCAGCACTGGAACTAAAACCAGATGAACGTGTACTAGAAGTAGGCACGGGTTCTGGGTATGCTGCTGCAGTTTTGTCAAAAATTGCCAAAGAAGTATATACCATTGAGCGTCACAAAATTCTCGCAAATACTGCGCGCAGAAGGCTTGAAGAGTTAGGGTATAAAAATATACAGGTGTTAATTGGTGATGGTACGTTAGGGTGGCCAGAATATGCTCCCTTTGATGCTATCGTCGTCACGGCTGGTGGACCGAATGTACCAGAAGCGCTCAAACAACAAATGGCTATCGGCGGGCGTTTAGTAATCCCAGTAGGCTCAGCTTTACACGCTCAAAAGTTAATTCGAATCAGGCGCGTCGGTAAAAATGAGTATAAAGAAGAGGACTTGGGAAGTGTTCGTTTTGTGCCCTTGATAGGTGCTGCAGGCTGGGAAGATGAAAGAGCAATTAAACCAGCAGGCAAAAAAACTGAGGAAAATTTACAAGAGTTGGTCTATAAATCGAGTGAGCACTTTGCCAGTATAAATCATATTAATTTAAATAATTTACTGAAGCGAATTGGGGACTGCCGCCTTGTGTTACTCGGTGAGGCTTCACATGGTACAGCCGAATTTTATGAAATGCGAGCACGAATCACTCAGGAGCTTATTGAAAAAAAGGATTTTTCTATCGTAGCTGTAGAAGCCGATTGGCCGGATGCAACATATATTAATCATTATATTCATGGAACAGCTCCAGATCCTTTGCTTGAAAGTAAACCATTTTCTCGTTTCCCCACTTGGATGTGGGCGAATCATTCAGTTCACGAATTTATACGTTGGCTTAAAAAGCATAACAGTGTCAGGCCACAGAGTACGAAAGTAAATTTCTATGGTCTGGATTTATATAGTCTATACAGCTCAATGGAAATGGTCCTGAGCTATTTGGAGAAAGTGGATCCTGAAACTGCAGAAGTAGCTCGTTTACGTTATGGGTGTCTTATGCCTTGGGCCAATAATCCTGAGATATATGGTCAACTTACCGTTACCAAACAGTATAGAGAATGTGAAAAAGATGTACTTGTAACACTTCGGGATTTACTAAAAAAACGTTTGGAATACTCATTCGCTGATGGAGAAAAATTTTTTAACGCCACACAAAATGCCAGACTTGTAGCGAATGCTGAACGTTATTACCGCACCATGTACTATGCTGAAAACAATTCCTGGAATCAGCGTGATCAGCACATGTTTGAAACCCTGCAGGCTGTGCTGGAGCATAAAGACCAAGAAGCAAAAGTTATCATTTGGGAACATAATTCACATATTGGTGATGCCCGCGCGACACAAATGAGCGCACGTGGCGAGCTAAATATTGGCCAGCTTGTACGTCAAAAATATGGTGACAATGCATACCTTATAGGTTTTGGAACAGATCACGGTACCGTTGCTGCTGCGTCCGAATGGGGTGGGCCTATGGAAGTAAAGCAAATACGGCCATCTAATATTGACAGTTATGAACATATCTTCCATGAAGTTCGTACTGATAACTTTTTGTTACCGTTACGTAAACCCTTACTAGAAATAACTCGTAATAAATTGTCCGCTGAACGCTTAGAACGCGCTATCGGGGTAATTTACCAGCCTGAAACTGAGCTACAAAGTCACTATTTCTATGCTTCATTGTCACATCAATTTGACGAATATATCTGGTTTGATGAGACTCGTGCGGTTGAACCATTAGCCCGAGGGGTTACGAAAGACGTACCCGATACTTATCCATTTGGACTTTAGAAAATGATGCTCAGAACCTGTTTGTAGATACATTCTATTCCCTCCAATCTATGCAACAGACCATTAGAACTCAATCAATTATGAGTGATTTTGCAACCTCTACAGGTCTGTCCGGTGATTCCTGTGAACCACACCGCTACCTATGGACAGATGCTTTTGCTGTTTGTAACTATCTAGAATTATATCGCCAAACAAAAGAGCAAAGCTTTCTGCAATTAGCCTTAAACCTAGTTGACCAGGTTCATCGGATCTTGGGTCAACATCGCAAAGATAGTATACGTAGTGGATGGATTAGTGGCTTGAATGAAAAACAAGCACAACAGCATCCCACCCAAGGGGGTTTAAGAATTGGCAAACGATTAAATGAGCCACAACCTGGCGAACCTGTAAACGAGTCTTTAGAATGGGACCGAGATGGTCAATATTTCCATTACCTAACAAAATGGATGCATGCGCTTAACCGTGTAAGCCAGATAGCAAATAAAAATATCTATAACCAATGGGCAATTGAGCTTGCCAAGGTAGCAACCGCCGCGTTTACTTATGTGCCCTCAACGGGCGGGGCTAAACGCATGGTTTGGAAAATGAGTATTGACCTTTCCCGTCCCTTGGTAGATTCGATGGGACAACATGACCCACTAGATGGGTTAATTACTTATCTGCAGTTGGAAGCTACTGCAAAGCACTTTCCCGAAACGCAATCAGAGATTAGTCTGACAACAGAAATTGATGATATGGTTGCTATGTGTTCAGGGCACAATTGGTATACTGAAGATGCATTGGGCATTGGTGGCTTACTAACCGATGCTTACAAATTGGTACAATTAATCGATACCCACAATTTGCATGAGACAGCTAGACTAGAAGAATTATTGCGCGATATTGAATACAGTATGCAAATATTTGTCAAACAAAACCAGCTAAGCGTACCCGCAGAATATCGTCTGGCATTTCGTGAGCTGGGTCTAGCTATTGGTTTACATGCGATAAACAGAATGCAAAAACATATTGAGCAACAACCTCAACTTTTTTCTAATGCGAAGCAATTACTTGTCCTATTAGAGAAACTCTCTTATTTTCATCGTATTCACGAATATATCGAGAACTTTTGGTTAGAGACCAGCAATCAATCTATTAGAACTTGGAAAGAACATGCAGATATTAATAATGTCATGCTGGCAACTAGTTTAGCACCGGATGGATACTTGCAACTATAAGATAGATTTGATCAGCC
>JAHELA010000155.1 GCA_024644425.1 Nitrosomonadaceae bacterium | reverse complement strand
TCCGTCTGGAAAAATTAATGGGTGCAGTAAAATCATTTACCTCACAAGTTTCCCACATTTACGCTGAGTATTGGCATTTTTGCTCAGAAGTACGCAGTTTACGGGAAGATGAAATCATTATCCTTGAAAAATTGCTAACTTACGGTGTATCACACAAGGATAATGAACCCTCTGGCGAATTATTCCTAGTGTTGCCGCGTCTCGGGACTATTTCAACTTGGTCATCAAAAGCAACTGATATAGCCCATCACTGTGGGTTAGAAGCAGTTGAACGACTAGAGCGAGGTATAGCGTTTTATATACAGTCAAGGAATATGCTTTCGACTGAGGAGAAAAACAGACTTCATTCATTAATTCATGATCGTATGACTGAAACAGTGTTCAATTCGTTTAATGATGCTGAGGGTTTGTTTCAGCATACTAAGCCTATGCCACTTGATATAATTGATATAAGTAAAAATGTAATCAAGATGTTGCAACAGGCTAATAGTGAAATGGGTCTGGCGTTATCATTTGATGAAATTGAATATCTTGCGGCTTATTTCTCCCGTATTGGACGTAATCCAACAAATGTTGAATTAATGATGTTTGCCCAAGCTAATTCAGAACATTGTCGCCACAAAATCTTCAATACTGACTGGGTGATAGATGGTAAAACTAAAGAAAGATCATTATTTTCAATGATACGTAATACTCATAATTTACATCCGCAGGGTACTATAGTGGCTTATGCAGATAATTCATCAATCATCGAAGGAGCTAAAGTCGCTCGTTTTTATCCTGGTAAGGAACATACTTATAGCTATGCTGAAGAGGAAACCTATATCCTGATGAAGGTGGAAACACATAATCATCCGACAGCAATATCTCCCTATCCAGGTGCTGCCACTGGTGTGGGAGGAGAAATTCGGGATGAAGGAGCAACTGGTCGTGGCGCTAAACCCGGAGCGGGAATCACTGGGTTTTCAGTTTCAAATTTGAATATTCCTAAATTTATTCAGCCCTGGGAAGTCTATAAGGAGTCTGAGGAAGATCGTTCATATGGAAGGCCTTCACGTATTTCGTCAGCATTACAGATCATGTTGGAAGGCCCTATTGGTGGGGCGACATATAACAATGAATTTGGTCGTCCTAATCTGACTGGATATTTTCGTACATTTGAGGAAGAATTTGATGGGGAAATGCGCGGCTATCACAAACCTATTATGCTGGCTGGAGGCATAGGCCATATCTCTAAAATTGATTCATTTAAAGAAAAATTTCCATCAGGTGCGTTATTAATTCAACTAGGCGGCCCTGGAATGCTAATTGGGCTTGGTGGCGGTGCAGCTTCTAGTATGGGAACTGGAGTAAATGAAGAAAGTCTAGACTTTAACTCGGTGCAGCGAGGTAATGCAGAAATGGAGCGGCGTGCTCAGGAGGTGATTGACCGATGTTGGCAGATGGAAAGAAATGGTGAGTCAAATCTAATTCTTTCGATTCACGATGTTGGCGCAGGTGGTTTGTCCAATGCTTTGCCAGAATTGTTACATGGCTCACGGCGTGGGGGACAAATTAATTTACGTGACATTCCTTCAGAAGAATTTGGCATGTCACCAATGCAAATTTGGAGTAATGAAGCACAAGAACGTTACGTACTTGCAATCATGCCAGAATCTCTGGAGAGATTCAGAACAATTTGTGAACGTGAGCGTTGCCCATTTTCAGTGGTCGGTAAAGCTATTGATCAAGAACAAATTACAGTAACTGATCCAGTTTTTAACAATCTTCCGGTTGATATGGGGATTTCTGTATTGCTAGGAAATGTGCCGAAAATGATTCGCAATGTTAAACACATTAAAAAAACACCAACACCATTCAATGCGGCGGATCTAGATTTAAAGGTATCTGCTTATAGAGTGTTGCGTTTACCTACGGTCGCAGACAAAACATTTCTTATAAGTATAGGCGATCGTAGTGTTGGAGGTATGACAGCACGGGATCAGATGGTTGGTCCATGGCAGGTGCCTGTAGCAGACGCAGCAGTTACATTAATGGGTTATCAAACTTATCAAGGCGAGGCATTTTCAGTGGGCGAGAGAGCGCCATTGGCCTTACTTAATCCTGCTGCTGCGGCACGTATTTCGGTAGGCGAGGCTATTACTAACATTGCTGGCACATTGATAGGTCATATTGGGGAAATCAAGCTTTCTGCCAATTGGATGGCTGCAATTGGGCATCCTGGTGAGGATGCGGGTCTGTATGATGCGGTATATGCTGTTGGTATGGAATTGTGTCCGCAACTAGGAATAAGTATTCCAGTAGGCAAAGACTCAATGTCAATGAAAACTACATGGGAAGCTAAGTCTACTAGTAGTGATCAATTAACAGAAAAAGAAGTCACTTCACCAATGTCCTTAATCATTTCTGCTTTTGCAAGAGTTAAAGATGTTCGTAGCACACTTACACCACAATTAAGAATTGACCATGGTGAGACAGAATTGATCTTAATTGATCTTGGTGAGGGTAGGAATTGCCTTGGTGGTTCAGCACTGGCACAAGTTTTCAAACAAGTAGGCGATACAGTGCCCGATATTGTTGGCCCAGATGGTGTACAGAAACTTAAAGGTCTATTTAATACCATACAGTATTTAAATCAAGAAAATAAAGTACTTGCATATCATGATCGTTCTGACGGTGGTTTATTTGTAACTCTTTGTGAAATGGCGTTTGCGGGACATGTAGGTGTAACGGTAAATTTAGACCAACTATGTTTTGATAAGCTTACAAACGATGTGGATGGGTACGAATTGAGGCAAGAAACACTTAATGGAAGATACCTAGAACGCATCATATCGGTTTTATTTAATGAAGAACTCGGGGCAATAGTCCAGATAAAGACTAAAGATCATCACGATTTTATGAAAAAAGCTTCTGAAGAAGGCTTGCGTGATATATGTTTTGTAATTGGTAGCCTGAACAATGAGGATGAAGTTCGTTTTTTGCGTAATAACAAAGTAGTATTTTCTGAAAAACGTACAGACTTACATCGCGCATGGTCAGAGACGACTTTCGAAATGCAAAAATTACGCGATAACCCATTGTGTGCAAAGCAGGAATATGATTTAAAGCTCGATAACTTAGACCCCGGCTTGTTTACGAAACTAAGCTTTGATTTAGATAATGATATTTCTGCGCCTTATATTCAGAATGGGATCAGGCCGAGAATCGCTATTCTACGTGAGCAAGGTGTAAATGGTCACATGGAAATGGCTGCTGCTT
>JAHELA010000154.1 GCA_024644425.1 Nitrosomonadaceae bacterium | reverse complement strand
AAATAACCTCCGTTACATTATCATTTTTACTTTAAACCTATAAAATCTTTGATACAAAACTTTCTGTTAGATTATACAATAAGCCTTGGACACCAATATGATACCAAGATTCGATAACTTCTGGACAGAATAGCTTGTTTCATGTATGTTTCTATTCAGTACGTACGTCTAGATTCCAGTATGTTTTAATTGTAGGGAGTAATCAAACCGTGAACACCGCGCTGAGCACTATATAATATAGTTTGGTGTTTCGTTACAGGTTTGAAGTTGTAGAGGTTTACATTTTGTTTCATGTAAACAATTCTGTTTGCTTAACTCTCAGGGAGGAGTAATACATTATGATACGTCGCAATTTTATTAAATCACTTGCCATTGCAGCTTCACTTAGCGTGATGGGTAGCAATGCTTATGCTGCTGATACTATTAAGGTGGGCATTCTACATTCGCTATCAGGTACGATGGCCATATCTGAAACTGCATTAAAAGAAACAGCGCTCATGACCATCGCCGATATCAATGCCAAGGGCGGCGTACTGGGCAAGCAACTAGAAGCTGTAGTAGTTGATCCAGCTTCGAACTGGCCTTTATTTGCAGAAAAAGCACGTCAGCTTTTGGCAGTTAACAAGGTCGATGTAGTATTTGGTTGCTGGACCTCGGTTTCACGCAAATCAGTACTACCTGTATTTAAAGAGCTGAATGGTCTGCTATTTTACCCAGTGCAATATGAGGGTGAAGAGCTAGAATATAACGTGTTCTATACTGGTGCCGCACCTAATCAGCAAGCAATTCCAGCTGTTGAATATCTAATGAGTGAAGAAGGTGGTGCAGCTAAGCGTTGGGTCTTGCTTGGTACTGATTATGTTTATCCGCGTACCACTAATAAAATCCTACGTGCGTTCTTGAAATCGAAAGGTGTTGCGAATAAAGATATCGATGAAGCATACACCCCGTTCGGTCATAGTGATTACCAAACTATTGTTGCCAACATAAAGAAATTTGCGCGTGGTGGCAGGACTGCGGTAGTTTCTACTATCAACGGTGATTCCAACGTACCTTTCTATAAAGAACTGGGTAATGCTGGGTTGAAAGCTACTGATGTACCGGTAGTTGCTTTCTCTGTGGGGGAAGAAGAGCTACGTGGTGTTGATACTAAGCCACTGGTAGGTCACCTTGCTTCATGGAACTACTTCCAGTCGCTGAGGAATCCAGAGAACAAGAAATTCATCAAGATGTACAAGGATTGGGCCAAGAAAGCCAAATTACCGAATCCTTCTAGCGTTGTAACCAATGATCCTATGGAAGCTACTTACATTGGTATACATATGTGGAAGCAAGCTGTAGAGCAAGCTAAAACCACCGACGTTGATAAAGTGATTGCTGCTGTAGGCGGGCAAACCTTTAAGGCGCCGAATGGATTTACGATTAAGATGGACGAAAAGAACCATCATCTACACAAACCGGTATTTGTTGCTGAAGTACGTGCTGACGGCCAATTCAATGTGGTGTGGAAGACCAAGGGTCCTGTTAAAGCTGCCCCATGGAGCCCACACATTGCAGGTAACGATAAGAGAAAAAATTACGCAACAAAGCCGTAATCAGTTAAGTAACTACGTTAAAACGCCTCCGACAAAATTGGAGGCGTTTTTTTATGATGACCGATAAGTATGAATTCTTGAGTATTTTTTATATTTGTAAATTAGCTTTCAACTTATTAAAGAGAAGCAAGTTATTCGATATAAAACTTTTAAGTGACGAGAGACTATACTTTGTACTGCTTTATTGTTTATTGCAAATGGAGATGATGCTAATATTGCCTATCAAAGAGTTTATACTTGTTAGTTTATTTGTGGGGTAAATCGCTATATGGCTGGATTCTGCCTATAGGAATAAAATATAATAGAATATAAATTTTTACAGCATGCCAAATAATATCGAGATACTATAACTTAACTTGAAAAGTAGCTTGGCAAAAAATATAAAGAAAGAATAGATAATCGTAGAAAAATAATTAGAATTTCGAGTATAATTTCAAAGGTGTTATGGGCTTGACCGATTAAAGGGGAATTGATATTATCCGTGACGGATTGAGTTATTTGTTTACCACTAAATCCCCTGAATATCCTCTTGAATTATTGGCTTTCAAAAAGGCTAACTTTTTTGTTGATTATTTATAATAGGCTTTAAAAAAGTCATTGGGTATAATTAATTTCATGCATTGTAAATTTCAGTTCAGGGTTACTTCGCCTCTAAAAGTTTTGCGCACGATCTTCCTCCTGCCCTGGCTGGTGGCAATGTTTGCTTTGCCTGCGCATGCTGCTCCCTTAGATCCCGAATTGGTTGCTCAACTAAATGCGGATGGGAATAAAGCAAAAACCAATGCTATTAAAGAGCTTGCACTACTAGCAACTCCGGAGGCAATAGCTGTACTGAAGGCTTTAGCCAATGATGAATTATTCATTGGTGGTGAGAACGAAGAATTTATTTTTCTCATGAAAGGAGAGCGGGCTTTTGATGCTGCCACTGGTGAAGAGATTACACCTGTACCCGAATACATGGATGCGTTGTATCCAAATAACCGTGTGCGCGTTAAATTAAACACTAGTCTGGCCATACTAAAGTTGTTTGACCCTGATCGTGAGGTGCGGTATGACGCGGCAAATAAAATTGAAGATACAGGAGGAGCGGACGCTGACTTTTTGCCTGTCCTAGATCGGGTCCTAGAAAAAGAAACTGATAGTGAAATTAAAAAAATAATAACGCTAGTAAAAGCTATGATTGGTGTTAAAAGTACAGATGCGGCCATCAGGTTGAAAGCAGTACAGGCTCTTGGGGATAGCGATAATCCAGACATTAAATTAAAGCTTACTCAAATGACGAATCCTGAAAATGAAACGGATAGCGCTGTAAGAGCAGCGGCTGAAAAATCATTAGCTTCGCTTGAGCAGAAACTCTTGATTGGCGAGACTATTACTCGTATCTTTACTGGCATAAGTTTGGGTAGCATTCTTATGTTAGCAGCACTTGGACTTGCCATCACCTATGGCGTTATGGGTATTATTAACATGGCTCATGGTGAGTTGCTAATGATTGGAGCCTTCTCGACATTCGTAGTGCATGATATATTTCGTGATCATTTTCCCGAGTATTTTGATTGGTATATAGTTGTATCCGTTCCGGTTGCATTTTTCGTTGCGGCAATAGTTGGAGCCATTTTGGAGCGTTCGGTTATTCGTTGGCTCTATGGCCGAGCGCTCGAAACGTTGCTTACTACCTGGGGTATTTCGCTAATTCTGATTCAAACAGTGCGCTCTACCTTTGGTACGTTTAATCAGGAAATTGCTAATCCATCTTGGCTATCGGGCAGCGTGGAAGT
>JAHELA010000153.1 GCA_024644425.1 Nitrosomonadaceae bacterium | reverse complement strand
ATTGTGTATCAGTAAGAAAATCCCAAATTGGAATTTTCTGAAAAAACACAATGGACTCTGTAACTAACATAACCACAATGGATACTGTAATTCCAACAGAAGCAAATGCCATCAAAAATAACAACGTCTCAATGATGCGTTCTCGCAAATGGCGACGATGGCTATATCCAAGATTTCCAGGTCGATTTGATTTGGCAAGAGGTTGTACAATCATGAACAAACACCTAATTTGGGGAGGATTCCTCGAACAATGGAAGATATTACGATGGAAATGTTACATTCTCGTGACACACAAAACAAACATCTGTGAACTTAGTGCTGTTTCAATGCATGTGCAATAGAATCCCCTCTATTTATACAAGATTGAATAGACCTACTCAGGAGAATCTAGGTATTAGCTTATGGAATAAAATGAAATACTGCTAAATGACGTTCAAAACAACAAAAGGGTCTACAGTCTACTTGAATGCAAACAAATTAAGTTTTTGCTAGCAATCTAAATAAATTGACCCAAAACCTATTAATGCAAACTTCAATTGATAGCTAGCCAGCATCACACAGACTAGAGCTAGTCTAGAATAATCTTCGCGCTTAAATAATGACTATCTAGATAACTTGCTCACTGTTTTGTGATTCTCCAGAGCCCTCTTCACTTAAGAAACTATGGTCCCCACCTGCGTCAAGCCCAAGTTTCTGCCTTTTACGGGTATTATGAAAAGATAAACCGGTACCAGCCGGAATAAGTCGCCCAACAATTACATTTTCCTTCAGACCACGAAGGTTATCTTTCTTGCCCATAATAGCCGCTTCCGTTAATACACGAGTGGTCTCTTGAAAAGAAGCAGCAGAAATAAAGGAATCAGTTGAAAGTGATGCCTTTGTTATACCTAGCAACATGAACTCATACGTTGCTGGTTTCTTACCTTCAGCTTCTACTCTCTCATTTTCTGTCAACAAATCGGCTCGTTCTACCTGCTCGCCTAAAATAAACCGTGTTTCTCCAGCGTCAACAATCTGAACTCTTCGTAGCATCTGACGTACAATTACCTCTATATGCTTATCGTTGATCTTCACTCCTTGCAATCGATAAACATCTTGTACTTCATCAGTAATGTAACGTGCTAACGCCTCTACCCCCAACAAACGCAAGATATCATGCGGGTCTGCCGGGCCATCGACAAGACTTTCCCCTTTATTTACTACCTGACCATCGTGCGCCATAACATGTTTATCTTTAGGAATTAAATACTCGTGAGCAACCCCATCTAGATCTGTGATTACCAAGCGTTGCTTACCCTTAGTATCCTTACCAAACGATACTGCTCCAGTAACCTCTGCCAGCACACCTGAATCTTTGGGAGAGCGCGCTTCAAATAGTTCAGCTACACGCGGCAGGCCGCCCGTGATATCACGAGTTTTCGAGCTTTCTTGTGGAATTCTCGCTAACACAGATCCTACGCTTACATGCTGTCCATCTCGCACAATAATAATAGAACCAGTTTGAAAAGTAATATTAACTGATAAATTATCACCAGCAAGTTTCACCTCTTTTCCTTTCTCGCTCAAAAGCTTCACTAATGGACGCAAGCCTTTAGCTTGAGCTACACCACGTCTTTTTGGATCAATAACTACTAATGTAGATAATCCTGTAACTTCGTCAATCTGTTTAGCCACTGTCACGCCTTCTTCAACATTCTCGAAACGTACTTTACCTGCATATTCAGTGATAATTGGCCGTGTGTGGGGATCCCATGTCGCAAGCACTTGGCCCGCCTTTACAGATTCTTGATCACGAACCATCAATGTCGCGCCATAAGGCGCCTTATGACGTTCACGTTCACGCCCATTATCATCATGTATAACCATTTCACCACTTCGGGAAATTGCTATCAACTCTCCACGTGAGTTTGTTACATAACGCATCGTTGGAGAATAACGAACTGTCCCATTTGATCTGCTCTCAACCTGATTTGCCACTGCAGTTCTAGATGCAGCCCCACCAATGTGAAATGTACGCATGGTAAGCTGTGTACCCGGCTCACCAATAGACTGTGCTGCAATCACTCCTACAGCTTCACCAAGATTAACCATGGTACCGCGTCCTAAGTCACGACCATAGCACTTGGCACACAATCCATGGCGAGTATCACATGTAAGTGGGGTTCTCACCTTTACTTCGTCAATACCATGTGCCTCTATGGCATCTACCGCACTCTCATCTAATAACGTACCGGCTGGATAAATCACTGCTTGATTATCCGGATTAATTATATCGTTTGCTGCTACTCGCCCAAGTATCCGCTCATGCAAAGCTTCAATAACTTCACCGCCTTCAACCAGTGCTTTCATCGCCACGCCATTACTAGTACCACAGTCTTCTTCGGTTACAACTAGATCCTGGGTTACATCTACTAAACGGCGAGTAAGGTAGCCAGAGTTAGCAGTCTTCAATGCGGTATCGGCTAACCCTTTACGCGCGCCATGAGTGGAAATAAAATATTGTAATACATTTAATCCTTCACGAAAATTTGCAGTAATTGGAGTCTCAATAATTGATCCGTCTGGCTTTGCCATTAAGCCACGCATCCCGGCCAACTGACGAATCTGAGCAGCAGAACCACGAGCACCAGAATCCGCCATCATATAAATGGAATTGAATGATTCTTGCATTTGTGGTTTGCCTTTCTTATCTTTTCTTACATTCCCCGTTCGCGGATCAAAAACTGGCTCTGTGCCAAGTTGATCCATCATGGCTTTAGCTACCTGATCACCAGCACGTCCCCAAATATCAACTACCTTATTATAGCGCTCGCCTTGAGTCACTAAACCGGAAGTGTACTGAGATTCGATTTCTTGTACTTCCTTCTCAGATGAACTAATAATATCGTTTTTCTGAACTGGAGTTAACATATCATCTAGACAGATAGAAATACCTGCTCGTGTAGCATAAGTAAAACCAAAGTTCATCAACTTGTCAGCAAAAATCACAGTTTCACGTAATCCACAAAGATGAAAACTGGCATTAATAAGCTTGGATATTTCTTTTTTCTTGAGTACTCTATTGATTAGCGGAAATGGCAGTCCGGCTGGCAAAATTTCAGACAAAAGAGCACGCCCTACGGTGGTATCGTAACGAGTAGTTTTTTTGTGTTGCCCGCCATCAACGTCTACATCATATTCATCGATCCGAACCATTATCCTGGCATTCAACTCTACTGACCGACTTTCATAAGCACGTGACACCTCACCTATATTTGGAAATAACATTCCCTCCCCATTTGCACCAATCTTCTCACGAGTAATATAATATAAACCCAATACAATATCCTGAGATGGTACGATAATTGGTTCTCCATTTGCCGGTGACAATATATTATTAGATGACATCATTAGCGTACGGACTTCCATTTGTGCTTCTAAAGATA
>JAHELA010000152.1 GCA_024644425.1 Nitrosomonadaceae bacterium | reverse complement strand
CATGAATGTGCAATCATACCTACTTCTTTATGTATATTTTTAGCGTAATACATAACGCGCATTGCTTTATTCTCAGGATCTAATCCATATTGTAAATCTTTATTATGTGTTGTAATGCCGGTTGGACAAGTATTTTTGTTACATTGAAGTGCTTGAATACAGCCTAACGCAAACATAAACCCACGGGCAGAGTTAATAAAATCTGCTCCTGCACATAACGCCCAAGCAACTTCTGAAGGGCTAATTAATTTACCACTTGCGCAGATTTCAATGCGGTCACGTAATTTATGTTTCTTAATAATGTTTGCAACAAGCGGAAGGCTTTCTTTAATCGGAATACCCATATTATCGATTAGGCTCATAGGTGCTGCACCAGAACCTCCATCTGAGCTGTCAACTGTAATGAAGTCTGGAGCACTCTCAATTCCTCGGTGATTAATTTCAGAACATAAAGACTCGAAGAAATCAAGTGATCCTACAACGGTTTTAAACCCGACTGGTTTTCCAGTAATATTGCGGACATAATCAACCATGTCTAGTAAATCAGAGATATTCCCAATTTCTGGGTGACGATTAGGACTAATAGCATCTTCACCTTCTTTAAGTCCACGAATCTTAGCAATTTCCTCATTTACTTTGGCACCAGGAAGAATTCCCCCCTTGCCTGGTTTTGCTCCTTGACTAAGCTTTATCTCAAACATCTTGACTTGATCATGAGCGGCAACCTCCTTTAATTTTTTCTCATCGAAGCCACCATCAATATTGCGAACACCAAACTTTGCCGTACCGATCTGAAAAACAATATCTGCGCCTCCTTCCAGATGGTATGGTGACAATCCGCCCTCGCCAGTGTTCAGCCATATCTCTGACATTCGAGCGCCATTGGACAAAGCGCGTACTGCAGGAATTGAAATAGCTCCGTAACTCATGCCCGAAATATTAAAAAGCGATGCAGTGGAGTATGGGTGCTTGCAATAAGGTCCAATAGTAATCTTAGAAGTTTCTACACTATCTTTTGCCAAGGTTGGAAATGAATTATTTACAAAAAAGACAGTACCCGGTATTTGCAAATTACGTGTTGAGCCAAATGCAACAGTACTATCTACATTTTTTGCCGCACGGTAAACCCAGGATCTTTCAGCGCGGTTAAATGGCATTTCTTCGCGATCGTTGGCAAAGAAATATTGACGGAAGAATTCACCTAAACTTTCGAAACGATATCGGAATCTAGCTAATACTGGATAGTTTCTCCTAAGCGTACTCTGTGACTGAGACTTATCAATAAAATATAGAACTATAATCCAAATGATAACTAAACCTACTACAATAGTAATTAAGTTTGCTAGAATCCTGAGTACCGCTAGAGTAATATCTGGTAATTGTTCCATGGCATGACCTTGTTTTTTAATTCATGGTTGATAGCAATTTTGTGTAAAAATTTATTAACAAGCAATTTTTAGGCATGGGTTCGATTTCCGCCGCCCACCTCAAAATTTTTTATTGCCAGGTTTACCAAGATTATTGATTTTCGTTTTCCTAAGAATCTTTAGTAAAAGGTTACGGAATAATCGTAAAACTGGATAGAGCCATGAGGATACTGACTTAGATTTAAATACCCAATAATTAATGTGATTGAGCAGATCTGATCGACCACTAATTAAGGCAAGGGAGTGAATTGCATCGGAGCCATAGTAAAGTTGGTTCTTCATTTTTAACACCATCCCTTGATCTATATCTAATCCTGATTTAGTAATCTCGTCTAAGGCCTCGCTTTTCTTATGTGCATCGATAATCTTCAAATCATCAACAGTTTCTCGAAATCTAATGTTCTGGCAGTAAGTATTGCATACAGGACACTCCTTATCGTAAACCAATAATATCTCTGGTTTGCTCATTTCATTGCTCTTTAACTTAGTGTTTGTTTATGGAAAGATTCAGGCTTTGTTTCCCAAATACATCACATGACAGCCAAGCTCGTCCTGCACGGGTCATCATGGCTGGCATAGTTTTCCTCTCCCAGTAAGAGTGAATAAGAATATTTCGTTTTGTTACTGCTTTATCAATTCAGTTCAAGCGCGTAAAGGCTTGTTGACTCGTTGGTTTCTTTTAATACAAAGGTTCCTACGTCTCCAAATTTCCAAGACTTGCCAATTTCAATCAGGAAAGATTTATCAATGACAATAACTTTATTTTTGTTTCGAGCAATTTCACCTAACTGGATAGCTTGGTTAACCGCATTACCTAAGATAGTGTAATCCATTTTAATTGACGAACCAATATTACCCTCTACTATCGTCCCAGAAGCCAAACCAAATCCACAATTAATTTCTTTTTTATCAGGATACGACTTTGCTAGTTCCTTTAATTTTTTGTATGCGTCGACACATGCAGCGATAGCAGAATCTATTTGATTGATTTCAAAATGAGCGACGAAACACCCACCAGAATACTTTATTACCTGGCCGCCATATTCAATGCACGCTATCGAACAAATTTCCAAGAAATTATTAACTGTACAAACGAGCTCCTCGTCAGAAAATTGATTCCGTAGCGTTACAAAGTTGGTAAGACTTCCTGAAACAACTATTTTTCTCGCACTCTTTATTGGAATAGTTAGTGGATTAATCCCTTCCATTAGGAATTTAAGCAAAGCTGGTTGGGTGTATCGCCCCATAGCATTATGTGACTGAGCAATGTTTTGTAGCATCAAACTGATAGCCACCAGTATGAGGTCATTACTTTCATTGAGAGTTACTGCATTCATATTCCAGTCTGAAAAAAGTCTCTCTTCACAACCAGTTTCTGCACTGAGTATCGTCACATCATGATGCCGTGGATCGCGACTTATTTTCTCTACCAGCACATTAACAATAGTTTCCTCGCCTTCCAAAATCTGAAAGAAGTAATCTCCTACTCCAATTAAAATACCCGTTACATCTATCTTCTGGTTGTTCAAGCTTGCTTTGCGTCCTATCTCAAGAATTTCTTTCTGATCAAGCGGTAAACTTAGTTTGCTGACATAGGTTAGTCGTTTCAGCCCAAGCGAGGTGTCTGTTAACGAAGTATCAGGTTGAAAATCCCTTAGATTCCGGATTGCCTTACTCATCAACCAACCGCTTTTTATCAATGCAGTAAGATCTTCTTGCGAAATAATTTTTAATTCACAATCGGTAAGGCACTGGACTGTTTCTATGCGCTTATTTTGATGTATCGGTAATATTTCACCAAAATGATCTCCGGGACCCAGTTCTCTTATTTTTATGCCATTCTGGATTACTTTTAAACGCCCGGATTCAACTACATAAGCCATTTTAGCGGTATCGCCTTGGCTGAAAATATCATCACCTGCTTTAAAATGTGATTTTTCCAAACTAGATGAAGAAGTTTGTGCCAAGACTGCAATATCACTACGAAATGCCAGCACCAAGAACCAGTCAATTATTATGCGCAGATTTCTTTCCAATCCAGGCACTGAGAGTAGATTTAT
>JAHELA010000027.1:7595-14113 GCA_024644425.1 Nitrosomonadaceae bacterium | reverse complement strand
CTTCTGGTGTGGATTTAGTTAACATCGGGGTTTCCACATCAATGAAACCATGTTGGTCTAGAAATGTACGAGTTGCCATCGTAACTTTGTAACGTAATCGCAAATTCTTTTGCATCTGTGAGCGTCTGAGATCGAGGTACCGATGTTCTAGACGCACCGTTTCACTCAAGTTTTCGTCATCCATCATAAATGGAGGCGTCAGTGAGGCATTGAGTATTTCAATCGATTCTGCTAATACTTCAATTCCACCGCTGGTGAGGTTTGGATTTACGGTTCCTTCTGGGCGATGCCGAACTAAACCTATAACTTTGAGCACGAACTCATTCCGGATTTTTTCCGCATTCTGGAATGTGATTTTGTTATCTGGATCACACACAACTTGTACTAGGCCTTCACGATCGCGCATATCGATAAAAATTACTCCGCCATGGTCGCGTCGTCGGTGTACCCAGCCAAAAAGAGTAATTGTGTGGTTAAGATATTGAGTGTCAATGAGACCGCAGTAATTGGTGCGCATGGTATATTGAAAATCAGGAGTCAGTTAGAATTATTAACTTAATAAGAAGTTAATTTTATATCTTATTACTTAATATTATTTTTCAGTATCCTTATTGCCATTGGTGGGTGAGACAACACCCATGGAAATAATGTATTTCAGAGCTGTATCTACACTCATATCAAGTTCAATCACATCATTCTTGGGCATCATCAGAAAGAAACCTGATGTAGGGTTGGGTGTGGTTGGGACATAGACGCTTATAAAATCTCCCTCAAGGTGATTAACCACATCGCCTCCTGGCTGTCCTGTCATGAATGCAATTGTCCATGCTCCTTTACGTGGGTATTGAACCAGAAGTGCCTTACGAAAAGCCTCCCCCTGACTTGAGAACAGAGTATCACTTACTTGTTTTATGCCCCAGTAAATCGATTTAACTACCGGAATACGCCACAGCACTCCTTCCCAGAACGCCACTAGTTTCTGGCCGATGATATTGGCAGTAAGTAGGCCGGTAATGAACACTACAAGTAGCGTAAGGACTGTACCTAATCCGGGAATATTCATACCCAGAAGGTGTTCAGGCTGTAGACTTTCAGGTAGCAGTAGTAGCGACTGGTCCATGGTTCCTATTAAGAATTTCAGAACCCAGGCAGTCATGCCTAATGGTAACCAGATAAGGAGCCCTGTAATGAAGTATCGTTTCATAATGAATAAAATTTATACCGGGTTTTTATTTAGTAGTACTTTGTGATGTTGTGGTTGTACTTGCTACTGGTGCAGGGTCGTGTGTATTCTTTGGAGCCACATCAGGCGTCGTAGAAGTAGCTTTGTTTTTCTCTACCCTAGTTTCATCTTTAGGTTTTGATTTTGAATTATTTTTGAAATCTGTGGCGTACCACCCGCTACCTTTTAATTGAAAACCTGCAGCTGATATAAGTTTAGTGTATGTGTTACTGCCACATGTAGGGCAAATTTCGATTGGTTCGTCGCTGATTTTTTGTAGATGTTCATTTTTAGAGCCACAAGACCCGCATTGGTATTCATATATAGGCATGTAAATTCCAGTAATACAAAATTTAGTATATAGGGATTATACCTCAACCACTTAGTTTCAAAGTTAGAACATGGGCTGATTTAGGTGTTAATAAACTAAGGATAGTAGAGAACAGATATATTCCAAAAAATATTTATTCTAAGGAGTTTTAGATTAAAAAGGGGGTGAGTCGCAAGAAAAATATTGTATACGTCAAAGGGGCTATATATTTGACTTAATATGGTAACCATTTGTTTTATAGTATTATATTCTATAATTTACTTTTAACATATTTATATTAAGGCTTGCATTCTAGCAAAAAGAGTTTATAATTACGAATCGTTATCATTAGCAATTGCATAAGCATACGAAATTAGACACAATAGTGAGTTTAATAATGAATAAGCCACAATTGATACCTGAAAGTATCCTTGATGAGAATACGGAGCAATTCGTTATACCGAATCAAAGCAAACCTATTTATAGTGATGCTTTGTTTTCGCATGGGGACGAAGTATTTATTAATCATCGAGGTGAGCAATATCGCTTACGTCGAACACGCAATGGTAAGTTAATTTTAACAAAATAGTAGACTTTTTAAGCCCAACATGTATATTTGTATCTGCAAAGGTGTAACTGATACCGCAATTCGTGAGGCTGTTTGTAAGGGCGCTGACCGAATGAGAGACTTGAAAGTTTGTCTTGGTGTAAGTGAGCAATGTGGAGTATGTGCAGCTCACGCACAAGAAGTATTAGAGACTGCACTGATGCAGAAAGCTGCGCCACAACAATTCTAAAACCCACTCGTTTATACGAGAATCCGCCTGAGGAGGCAAATATGAAAGGAAATACAGATGTTATACGGCTGTTAAACCGTCAATTACAAAATGAATTGACTGCTACCAACCAGTACTTTTTACATGCACGTATGTACAAGAACTGGGGGTTTAACAGTTTAGGTAAGCACGAGTATGATGAATCTATCGAAGAAATGAAACATGCCGATAGTTTGATTGAACGTATTTTGTTTCTAGAAGGGTTGCCAAACCTGCAAGATCTGGGCAAGCTCCTAGTTGGTGAAAAAGCGGAAGAGTGTGTAGCTTGTGATCTCAAGCTAGAATTACTATCACGTAAAAACTTAACTGGTGCCATTACTGCTTGTGAAACTGCTAAGGACTATGTTTCAAGAGAATTATTTGAGCATATTTTAGAAGATACAGAAGAACATATTGACTGGTTGGAAACCCAGTTGGAAGTAATGCGCAAAGTTGGCGTACAGAACTGGCTTCAAAGTCAGATGTAAATTACTTAGCTGGTAATAGATTTTATTCTATATCACTAGTGTTTGGTCGCATAAGGTTTTGTAAACGAACCAAACCTAGATAGATTTTTTTGAAATATTGATCAACAAATGATCACTACAAGTTAAAAAATTTATTTCGTCGATTGAAAATAAATACCTGCCAGTGTTTCTATTCCTTTAAGGAAAGTAGCAAAATTTGAGCGCTGTAGTAATACACATGGTTTTCCAGATTCTTTACAATATTTTTTTACAGTGAAATAGGCTTCATGATTTATACAGTCAATAGGGCAAAGTACCATGTCAGCATGAGTAAGTAGTACCGGTAAGTGTTTGCTATGTTCTTTCTGGTTACCACGATAAATCCACAAACGACCTCCTGCTGCTTCTACCAGACGGCTATATTCAGGATATAACCTGGCGAATCCACCTACACATAGAATACTTTTTTCTGAAAGTTCAAGATAATTTGAGTGACTGTTAATTTTGTTGCTCCCATCAACTAGATAGCTTGATGTGAGTACAGAAGGTGACACTGAAGAAGTAGGTGTGGTAACAATTTTTGCTAGTGGTGCCCAATCTATTCCTGAGGCACTAGAAATTTCGGAAGTATTAAAACAGTATCTCAATAATTTTCGAAAGAAATTAAAAAATATATTTAAGTTTAGAAAGTTTGCAGTTGCAACTCGAAAGAAGTAAAGAAATTTAAGTTCTATGTCACAAAGACGTGGTTCATGTAATTCTCCAGCGCGAGCCACAACTTGTGATCTAAAAGGGGCCATAAAATTTACAAGATTTTTTTTGTACGGGAGACGCATGATTTCTCCTCTTAAATCAACTAAAAAGAGGCTGGCTTACCCGGGAGTAGGGCTGGCTTGCCCAGCAAAAATGCGCCACTAAGAAATGAAAAGCCAAATGGCACAAAAAATTTAATCTGATTGAAATAATATTGTTACTAGTAATGATAATCATTCTCAATTATACATAATTCATATTTTAATGCAAGTACCTTAGTAAACGTGATTATTATGTAGGAATATAGACTTACGTTCTAAAAAGATATCTAAAATACTTGTGTTTTTCTTTTGAGAGGTTTAGTATTGCGAATCATTATCATTACTAGTATTGTATAGAGTAATTAGATAAATAAAGTTTTAACAGGTTAAGAAAGGCAAGTTAAAAAGATTTATTAGCTGTTATCTGTTTTAGTAGTAAGTTATACATGGGTCCACTAAAAAGAATTAGTTACAAATAAGATATGTGTTTTCCGTAGTCGCTGAAATACCTAACTCCTAGTCAGCGACATTTTGGCAAGCCAACCCTACTCCCGGGTAAGCCAGCCTTTTTTTGGCTGTTTTACTTTACGAGAGGAAGGTTTGTGAAATATTTCCAAGAAAAACTAACAAATTTATTTTTTTTATTTTCAAATCTAGTTTTTATTACCAAAAAAGTGTTCTTATGTTCTCCTGGGAGTTTGACGACATTAGAGTTAACAAAGAAATCCACTTATTGTCATAGTAGGCTAAGTAATTATCAATTTTCAATAACAGCCGAATTATTCAGCGTACTAATTTGTTTTGGTGTAACCGCAATGGTTACAACCCATGACGTTTTAGCAGAGCAAAAAATTTATTCTGCTACAAATAAGACAGAGCAAAAATATGATATATCTGCAGAGACACTTTACGATGTCTTTGCGGGGTCAGGTTCTGATTCTAGAAAAGAAGGACATGCTTTCAATATTCCTGCGGGGCCACTTAAAGATGCTCTCGATGATTTTACAAAGCTAACAGGAATCAACATATCCTATGATTCTTCAATAATTGAGGGTATCAAGACAAAAGGACTAAATGGTAAATTTTTACCTCGCGAAGGGCTAGAGCGAATACTCGTAAAAAGTGGTTTACGTCCAGTGTTGAAGCCCGATGGGTATGTTCTAAAAAAAGCTCAAGAAGTTAGTTCCGGAACCAAAGCTACTGATAATGCGGTTGTATTACCAACAGTTCAAGTCGCAGCTGACAAAGAGGTTGCTTACCGTACTCCAAGATCTACTACTGCAATGAAAACCGATACTTTATTACGGGATACTCCCCACTCTATTACGGTAATCAACCAAAAGCAAATTCAGGATCAACACGCGACTAGTATAATTGATGCTGTACGCTATGTGCCAGGTATAGGAGTATCGACGGGTGAGGGAAATCGCGATGCAATAGTTTTTAGGGGTAATCGCTCAGCAGGTGATTTTTATATTGATGGCGCTCGCGATGACGTTCAATATTTTCGGGATTTGTACAATATTGAGCGAATTGATGTTATGAGAGGCCCTGCTGGACTGATTTTTGGTCGTGGTGGCTCGGGTGGTGCGATCAACCGGGTTCGAAAAGAGGCGAATTGGAATCCGGTACAAGAGGTTAGATTTTCAGGAGGTTCATACAATAATAAGCGAGTTACCACGGATTGGGGTGTTGCTTTAAATGACGTGGTTGCTGCCCGTCTTACTGGCCTATATGAGCATTCGGAAAGTTTTCGAAAGGGTTTTGAACTGCAACGCTATGGGTTAACACCTACTGTCACTCTTAAGCCAACAAAGGATACCAAAGTCGTATTCCATGCTGAGTTGTTTAAGGATGATCGAATTGCTGATCGAGGAGTCCCATCTTTTTTTGGTCGCCCCTTTAAACTGGTAAAACGTTCAACTTTTTTCGGTGGGCCTGCAGCACGTAGTCCTACAGATACCAATAAGAAGTCATTAAGTTTATTAGCTGAGCATAAATTCAACAAACATATTCGTGTTAGAAACCGTACACAATATGCAATTTTTGATAAGAAGTATCGAAATATATATGCAAGTAGTGCAGTAAGTCCGGTCACAGGAATGGTGAGCCTATCGGCATATGACGACGAGTCGGATGTAGAGAATTTTTTCAATCAGACAGATATTTTCCTTGATTTTGATACCTGGATTTTTAAACATAAGATGGTCACTGGTGTCGAAGTAGGGCGGCAAGTTGTCGATAATGTAAGATTAAGAGGCCATTTCAATGGGGCAGCCACTTCAATTATGGTGCCCTCAACTAACCCAATTTTTGGAGGTTTAATAGGATTTTTTAATAGAGGATTAGCAGACACTAATAACCATGTTAGCCTCAGTACGGTTAGCTATTATATGCAAGATCAGATTGAGATTTTGCCACAATTACATGCGGTTGCAGGCGTTCGCTACAATAGGTTCCACACAGATTTCCGTAGGCACGATGCACTAAGTCCAAATTTAAAGGCTAGAGATGATCTGGTCGACCCAAGATTCGGTCTGATCTTAAAACCGATTGAGGAAGTATCCATCTATGGAAGCTATAGTATGTCTCATCAGCCACGTGCAGGAGATAATTTTAAGGGAATAAATGTTACAAATGCAACACTAGCTCCTGAAAGGTTTATTAACATTGAAGGAGGCGTGAAAATAGATGTCTTACCAAACTTAGCCTTTACTACTGCATTCTTCCAGCTGGATCGCACTAATGTGATTCTTCCGACGGGTGTTCCTGGTGTAAACTTTTTAAGTAAAGGTTCACGTGTAAGGGGAGTAGAAGTAGGGCTAAATGGGAAGGTTACTAAGAATTGGAGTATTATTGCCTCCTATGCCCATCAGAGAGGAAAACTCCAAAACGTTCCTTTTAAAGCTG
>JAHELA010000027.1:0-7495 GCA_024644425.1 Nitrosomonadaceae bacterium | reverse complement strand
TTAGTAATGTGTGAGGGAGTTCTGCCCAGCTAGCGGTCATAAAGTCGAGTGTTGTAACCGCTCTTAGTGCCACAACATATTCGTATGTACGTTTATCTCCCATTACTCCTACTGATTTCACTGGCAAGAATACTGCGAATGCTTGTGAAGTTTTCTCATACCAGCCTGAAGAACGTAATTCTTCAATAAAGATTGCGTCAGCATATCGTAAAAGCTCGGCATACTCGTTTGTTACTTCACCAAGAATTCGGACACCCAGACCTGGTCCGGGGAAGGGGTGTCGGAATACCATATCGTATGGTAATCCTAGTGCTAGTCCAAGCTCGCGAACTTCATCTTTGAATAATTCACGTAGTGGTTCAATCAGTTTTAAGTGTAATGTATCAGGTAGTCCTCCCACATTGTGATGGGATTTGATTGTATGAGCTTTTTTAGATTTATTACTCGCAGATTCAATCACATCAGGGTAAATTGTTCCTTGTGCTAGCCATTTAGCATTCTTTATTCTTGATGCTTCACGCTGAAAAACATTGACAAACTCATGCCCTATAATAAGACGTTTCTTTTCTGGGTCTGTGATGCCTTTTAGCTGTTTAAGAAATTCTTTACATGCATTTACATGAATAACTTTTACTCCAAGATGATTAGAGAAGGTTTCCATCACTTGTTTTGCTTCATTCAATCGTAATAATCCATTGTCTACAAATACACAAGTTAGTTGCTTGCCAATAGCACGATTAATTAGAGCCGCGGCTACTGATGAATCTACGCCACCTGATAGGCCCAGGATAACTTGGTCACTTCCTACTTCAGAGCGGATTTTACTAACTGCTTCTCCAACGTAATCAGACATATTCCAGTCGTGCCCAATACTGCAGATGCCGTGAACGAAACGTTCTATGATGGCCTTTCCCTGAGGGGTATGGGTTACTTCTGGATGAAATTGCACTCCATAAAATTTACGTGTTTCATCAGCAATGCCAGCGATTGGCGCAGCAGTATTACTAGCCATTACTCTAAAACCAGGAGGTAAGACACTTACTTTGTCACCATGGCTCATCCAAACATCTAGAAACTTATGTCCAATCGAATTAGAGCGGTCGTGTATCTGTTCCAGAAGAGCAGTGTGCCCCCTTACACGTACTTCAGCATATCCAAATTCGCGAACGCTTGATGCCTCAACTGAGCCACCAAGCTGTTCTGCCATAGTTTGCATGCCATAACAAATGCCTAATACCGGAATACCCAATTTGAATATAAATTTTGGTGCTCGTGGTGTTTTTGCCTTTGTAACGGAAGCGGGGCCACCTGATAGGATAATGCCGTTGGGAGAAAACTCATGAATAAATTTCTTTGTTACATCACAGGAATGAATTTCACAGTAGACATTGGTTTCTCGTACCCTGCGAGCAATTAGCTGAGAATATTGGGAACCAAAATCTAGGACAAGGACTTTTTGGTACATCGAGGGGCTAACCCCTATTCCACATGGTAATTAGGGGATTCCTTAGTAATCTGCACGTTATGAACGTGAGATTCACGAATACCGGCTGATGTAATTTCGACAAATTCAGCTTTTGTATGCATTGCATCAATCGTTTCACAACCCAAGTAGCCCATACCTGAACGAACACCACCCATTAATTGATGAATTACTGCAATCACGCTACCTTTAAATGGAACTCGTCCTTCTACGCCTTCGGGAACCAACTTGTCGGCATTCTGTTCAGTATCCTGAAAATAGCGGTCACTAGAACCTTGCTGCATAGCAGATAGTGATCCCATGCCCCGGTAAGTTTTGTAAGAGCGTCCTTGAAATAGTTCGATTTCTCCTGGGGACTCTTCAGTTCCTGCAAATAAACCACCTAACATCACAGAGTTGGCACCTGCTGCAATTGCTTTTGCCACATCACCAGAATAGCGAATTCCTCCATCTGCAATCATTGGGATACCTGTTCCGTTTAGAGCAGTAGAGACATTTTTTATTGCAGTAATTTGCGGTACACCAACACCAGCAACAATGCGCGTGGTACAAATAGAACCAGGGCCTATTCCAACTTTTACACCATCTACTCCATGATCAACTAATGCCTTTGCAGCTGAAGCCGTAGCGATATTACCCCCTATAATCTGGATATGTGGAAATTGTTTTTTAATCCTCAGTATCTGGTCAAGTACACCTTGAGTATGGCCATGTGCTGTGTCCACTACAATTACATCCACACCTGCTTCTACTAATGCTTCTGCACGCTCATCACTGCCTTCGCCTACCCCAATTGCAGCCCCCACACGTAATCGACCTAATTCATCCTTACAGGCGTTTGGATGTTCAGAGGTTTTTATAATATCTTTGACAGTTATTAATCCACGTAGCTTAAAATTAGCATTAACCACTAATACTCTTTCTAACCGATGTTTGTGCAATAACGCCATTGCTTCCTCTCTAGTGGTGCCTTCCTTTACAGTTACTAATCGTTCTTTTGGCACCATTATATTTTTTATAGGCTGATCTAGGTTGGTCTCAAAACGCAAGTCTCGATTAGTGACTATTCCTACAACTGAAGAACCTTCTACAACAGGCAAACCAGAGATCTTATGTTGTCGGGTAAGATTGAGTACCTCCCGTACCGTCATATGTGGGGGTATTGTTATAGGGTCTTTCACTATTCCACTTTCAAATCGTTTCACTTTGGCAACATGAACAGCTTGAGATTCTGCAGACATATTCTTGTGAATGAAGCCAATGCCGCCCTCTTGAGCAAGAGTAATAGCCAGTCTAGCCTCAGTAACTGTATCCATCGCCGCAGATACTAGAGGAATATTAAGCGAAATACTACGAGTAAGCTGGGTTGAAAGATTAACGTTACGTGGTAAAACTACAGAATGAGCAGGAAGTAGCAAAACATCATCAAAAGTTAGTGCCTTCTGAACCAATTGCATGAGAATGATCCTTTACAAAGCAGCATTATATCTAAACCATAAGGTTGAGATCAACTTGACCTATTAAATATAGCTCGTAATAGTGCCGTATATCTAATTGACCAGGGTAGGGAAAATCGTTAGTTTTATGATAGCTAGAGATGTATTTGCCAACGTACACTAAGATCATCCTCGAAGCTAAACTGACAATTATTCTTTAACCACAATTTCAGGGGGTTAGTGTGCTGCACTAACAACAGGAGAAAGTCATGCTACGCATCGTAATTACAGTTTTATTGTTTGGTTTTAGCATAGTTGCAAATGGGGAGTTGTATAAATGGGTGGATAGCAATGGAAATACCCAATATACCGACCAACCTCCACCATCAGGAGCCGCTATATCTGAGAAAGAGCTAAAAATTAAACTGCCGCCTGTACAATCTACTGGTGGTGATCAAAATGATAAACCTAGTACTGGTAGTAATAAAAATGATAAACCTAAGAGTTGGGCTGAGCGGGAGTTAGATTTTAAGAAGCGTCGTGTTGCTGAGGAAAAAGAGGAGAAGAAACGACAAGCTAAATTAAAGGAAAGCAAAGAAAAATGCTTTCAGGCTAAGAGTAAGCTGAAGCTTTACCAAGAAGCTCCAAAATTGACTGTATCAGATGGTAAAGGAGGGGTTATGCGGGCTGATGATGCAGCTCGTCAGAAGGGTATTAATGAGGCACAAAAAGAAATAAAGACTTTCTGTGGTTAGGTTTTATTTATTTTTTCCTAATGTCGTACTTATCTCTGCTCGCCTTCTACGTTTTTCTTTAGGATCAACGGTAAGTGGCCGGTAGATTTCTACTCGATCATGATCATGTAAGATTGTATCTGGTTTAATCAGCTTGCCAAAAATACCTAACTCGTTGTTAAGTAGATTTATATCCGGAAATATCTCACAAATATTAGATAATAGTACGGCTTGTTCTGCCGTAGTTCCAAAAGGTACTTTTAAAGATTGTAAAACTTGTTTCCATGGCAATGCGTAAGCAACTTCGATTTCAATTAGCTTACTCATGAACGTCCGTGGATATCCTCAGCACGCTTAATAAATGCTTCAACAAAGTTGTCAGCAATTAAGAAAAATACTGGCCCTACCAGACGCTCCAATAATTTGTGTGAGAAAGTATAATGTAATCTGAACTCTATCTTACAAGCATTATCACTTAGTGGGACAAAACGCCAGTGGCCATCCAGGTGTTCAAAGGGACCATCGAGCAATGTCATTTCAATCAATTCAGGTGGTTGACGTGTGTTTTCAGTAGTGAAACTGTGTTTGACATGAAGATAGTTAATCTTAATAGTAGCATGGGTTACATTATCACTTTGCACGGAAACAGATGACCCGCCACACCAAGGTAAAAAATTAGGATAATCCTCAACTGTATCAACCAAAGTAAACATTCGGCTCGCTGAGTGATTGACTAAAACTGATTTTCTGACCTCGGCCATGGAAGAAGTTGATCGGATTCGATGAGATAGTGTAAAAAACTGTTAAAATACACTAAACTCACGCGAAACTCACTCGTTTTTGTTTCCCACATGAGCATTGTTCAGAATAAAAAAGCTTTTCACGATTATTTTATCGAGGAAAAATATGAAGCAGGCGTAATTCTAGAGGGTTGGGAGGTAAAGGCAATTCGAGCTGGGCGGATCCAGGTAAAAGAAGCCTATATTATTGTTCGTAAAAGTGAGTTATATCTCATAGGGTGCCATATTAGCCCCCTATCAACTGTGTCTACCCATATAAATCCAGATCCAGTACGTACTCGCAAGTTGTTATTGCATGCTGATGAAATTAAACGACTTATTGGTAAAGTGGATCGTGCCGGTTACACCTTAGTGCCCTTAGATATTCACTATAAGGGAGGTAAGATCAAGATTGAAATTGGTTTAGCCAAAGGAAAAAAACAGCACGATAAGCGTGAGTCCGAGAAGCAGAAAGAATGGGCACGAGACCGACAACGTTTATTGCGGGTAAAATAATTTCTGAAATCGAAATGCAAAAGCCTGTCGCTATTTGGTTACTAGTTTGTTGTGCTTTGGTATTTGCCATTGTTGTGGTTGGTGGTGTCACGCGGCTAACTGATTCTGGACTTTCCATAGTCGAGTGGAAGCCTATAGTTGGTACTATACCTCCTCTTAGTGAGAGTGATTGGGAGGAGGTCTTTGAGAAATATCACAAGACACCTCAGTATAAGAAAATTAATCAAGGCATGAGTCCTGATGAGTTTAAAACCATCTTTTGGTGGGAGTATTTTCACCGTCTGCTAGGGCGCGTTATCGGATTAGTATTTTTTGTTCCTTTTCTCTATTTTATCGTTCGTAAGAAAATAGACTTGCCGTTAGGCTTAAAGTTGGCTGGGATTTTTTTTCTTGGTGGATTGCAAGGATTGATGGGTTGGTACATGGTAAAAAGTGGATTAGTAGATAACCCACAAGTTAGTCAATATCGTTTGACAGCACATTTGGGTTTAGCATTTATTATTTATGGCGCAATGTTTCATGTAGCGCTCAAGTTACTTTTACCTGTTTATACATCGCATACAGACGACAAACTACGCAGTTTGTATCGTTTCTCTCAGGTATTGATTGGATTAATTTTTCTTATGGTTTTATCAGGAGGTTTTGTTGCCGGCATTCGTGCTGGACAAGCTTACAACACCTTTCCCTTGATGAACGGCCATTTCATACCACCTGAGATATTCATGATAGAACCATGGTATAAAAATTTCTTTGATAATATTGCAACTGTACAGTTTGATCATCGTTTGATCGCTTGGGTTTTAGCGATCCTGATCCCGGTTTTTTGGTATAAATCTCGACAACTTGCGCTCTCTAAGTCGACTCATCTTGCTTGTAATTTACTTCTACTAATGTTGATAGTACAGATTAGTCTTGGAATTGCCACCCTCTTGATGGTAGTACCATTGCCACTTGCTGCATCTCATCAAGCAGGTGCATTGCTATTGTTTACGGCATCTATTTGGGTCAATCACAAATTGCGATAAATATAGAATTAAGCTGAATTTAAGTTCGTTTAAAAGTAAAGTAGATGCCATGCCTAAAAAATTTGATCAAATCATCCGCCCAGAAATTCTCGATCTTTCTGCTTATCATGTTCCCCCATCAGTTGGTATGGTAAAACTGGATGCAATGGAGAACCCATATTCCTTACCTAAGAATATAGGTAATGAGATCGCGCAACTTACAGCAAATGTCTCAACTAACCGCTACCCAGATACGAACGCTATTTCACTTAAGTCAACATTAAGGGAGGCTATGGGAATTCCTGTTGAGATGGATATCATGCTAGGTAACGGTTCGGATGAGATCATTCAGATTATTGCCCTGGCTGTAGCTCGACCCAATGCAGTATTGATGAGCGTAGAGCCTGCATTTGCAATGTTTCGCATGATCGCTACTTTTGTAGGGTTGAGGTATAGCGGTGTTCCGCTAAAAGCTGACTTTTCACTTGATATAGACACAATGCTTGCTGCCATTACTAAATATCAACCAGCAGTAATTTTTATTGCATATCCCAATAATCCTACAGGTAATTTATTTGACGCTGAAGCTGTCTCGCGTATTATTAAAGCAACTCCTGGCATAGTAGTAGTGGATGAGGCCTACCATGTTTTTGCTGATGCAAGTTTTATGAGTAGTCTTGTACAACATCCAAATTTACTATTGATGCGCACTCTTTCTAAATTAGGGCTTGCAGGTCTAAGGTTAGGGTTATTGATAGGAAGGCCAGAGTGGTTAACTCAGTTTGAAAAACTTCGTTTGCCGTATAATGTAGGTGTGATGACACAAATAGTTGTTGAAAAGGTGTTACAGCATCCTGATGTTCTTTCTCAGCAGGCGGCCGCAATTAAGGCTGAACGTACAGTGTTGAATGAATGTTTGAAGAGGCTTGATGGAGTTGAAGTTTTTCCAACCGACGCAAATTTTGTTTTGTTGCGTGTGAATGAGGCACACGAGGTATTTCTAGAGCTTAAGAAACAGGGTGTATTAATTAAAAATCTTGATGGCTCACATCCATTACTTAAGAACTGTTTGCGCGTTACAGTAGGAACGCCTAGTGAGAACAGACAGTTTTTAGAAACGCTACAGAGTTTGATCACGAAATCGATTAATTAATTTATCTTTTTATACTGTAAATATTCTTATGCGCCAATCTCAAATTACTCGAAATACATCAGAAACCGAGATCAGTGTTAACCTTAATTTAGATGGTATCGGCAAGGCTGAATTGGATACTGGGGTACCATTTTTAGACCATATGCTAGATCAGGTAGCACGGCATGGAATGATAGATCTAAAGGTTTCTGCAAAGGGAGATTTACACATTGATGCCCACCATACAGTGGAGGACATTGGTATTACTCTGGGCCAGGCTTTTACACAGGCTATTGGGGATAAGAAAGGTTTGCGTCGTTATGGCCATGCATTCGTGCCCTTAGATGAGGCATTGTCTCGAGTGGTGGTGGATCTTTCAGGGCGTCCTGGTATGAAATTTAACATTATATT
>JAHELA010000026.1 GCA_024644425.1 Nitrosomonadaceae bacterium | reverse complement strand
TCAACGTCGTTTTATAGACGCTGCTAATAGCGTTGCCGAGCTATTCAGTCAATTTGACCAAAGAATCCATGAATTTACCCAGACAGCTAAGGATGTTGTTGCATATCCATATAATGATCGAACTCAAGATCAGCTTCTATATAAAGCACGCCAAATAAAAAGCGCGCAAAAAGCTTTTAATAGTAGGTACTCACAGCTACAAGCTAAAATGCAATATGAATTTAATAACTTTATTGCTGTAAGTGACGCTCTTATTACCCAGCAAAACGAGATGAAAAACTAAGTTGAATAACATGAATTAGTTAAGAAATTGATAAAGATCAATATAAGGCAGGTGGATTTCAGGCAACCTATCTAGAGAAAAGTGACCATTAAATCTTTAGAATAATCACAATTAACCACAACCTAAATAATAGTTTTGAGTAGAACTTGCGTTGTGAAGTCAATAACCTTTTAGATACATTTAAAGTTGATGCACAACCATACCTATGGCAAAATGGAATGATTAATTTAAATTTGTACACTGGCACGAGTTTCGTAACATCACTGTAATTAATCACTGTATGAAAATAGATGCATAGAGAAAAGGCAATGCTTTGCCTCATGCATGGATTTTGGCATTTAAAAATCTTTTCTTACAATAATTAACTAATTTATTGATTGAAATACAGGAATTTTATCTATGAACCGGCACAAACATCCAGCTTCTTCTCTTTTGGCAACTACCATTATTCCAATAAGAATACATGCAATATCTAATATAGTCGGATGGCGGTTAAAATCTCTAATGGGAACCGTGATCCTTGGACTGGCATTTCCAATTTTTGCAGATACTCCAACTACAGATAATTCTACTGTCTCAGTAATTAAAATAGCTGGAAAAACAAATACTTTGCTAGATGATGTAAGTTCTGCAGTAACTAATGTTTCAAAATCAGATGTAGAAGCTATACCCGAAAGTAAAACCAAATTTGATTGGACAAAGCTTCCTCCAGTGACTAAAGCTCCTCGCCCTGGTGTGTTTGTTGTACCACCAGGTCCCGATGCCGCTGAATATCCTAAGCATTGGTCTTTTTGGGATTTTGTGACCCAAACAGAAAGAAAAACCAAGCCCATTCAGCCATATGCGCCGTTTGCCCTACAAACCACCCCAGCATTTGACATTGATTTCAGTTACCTTGAAAACCCAGATCATGAAAAAGACCTCTTTGATCCCCTAAAAAGAATCCATTTAGGAGATGATGTCCTGTTATCTTTTGGAGGACAGTTCTGGTATCGGTATGTGAATGAAACCGATAGTCGACTCAATGCTGCAGGTAGAGATAATTCTTTTCATTTGACGCGTTTGAGATTTCACATGGACTTATGGTACCAAGATAAGATTCGGTTTTTTGGTGAATTCCTAGATGCGCGTCATTGGGGCAATGAGCTAGTGCCGCTTGGTATTGATAGAAATCAGACTGACATGCTCAATATATTTGCGGATGTTAAAATGTTTGAAGCTAAGGGAGGTAAGGCATATGTTCGTGTTGGCAGACAAGAACTGACCTATGGCTCCCAACGTCTTATCTCTTCTCTAGACTGGGTCAATACAAGACGAACATTCCAAGGCGTCAAAACTTTCTGGCACACACCAAAATTTAATTTGGATGCATTTTGGGTCCGACCGATGATAACAGAGTGGAGAAAATTTGATCAGTGGGATAAAAAGCGAGACTTCGTTGGTTTATGGGGAACCTATAAACCAGAAAAGAAGGGAGATGCTGCGGACTTCTATTTTTTAGCCCTACTGGATAACCGAAATAACTCTAGGGGTCAAGGTATGGTACTGGGAGATTCCGAAATATACACCATAGGTAGCCGCTACATAGGGACTTATGAACGCTTTTTGTATGAATTAGAAGGAATGTACCAATTTGGTAATTTTTCTAACCAGGATATTTCTGCTGGTGCGGTTGCTGTAGGTGGCGGGTATCGTATCCCACTACCACTGAATCCTCAGTTCTGGCTACGCTACGACTATGCTTCTGGAGATGATAATCTAGGTGTCGGCGGCACTCGTAATACATTTAATCAACTCTTTCCCTTTGGAAATTATTACATGGGATGGCTAGACCGAGTAGGACGACAAAATATCCATGACTTTAACGCTCAGTTTAGTTTCCATCCACAACGCTGGCTTACTTTTATTTCACAATATCATCGATACTACTTAGCAAGTAAAACAGACTTTTTATACAATGCCGGGGGGGCACCTACTCTTCGGGATCCAACTGGTGCATCAGGAAGCCATGTAGGTGATGAAATTGATTTTCGTTTTAATGTTCACGTTGATCGGCATCAGGATGTTTTGGTTGGATATTCAAAAATGTGGGCTGGTACCTTTATGAAAGCAACGAGACCAGGAGTGAATCCAGATCTCTTCTACGTGCAATATAACTTCCGTTTTTAATAATTAACACTGTACTTCTACTCCCTCATATAAATCTCTGATAGCAAGGAACGTCATAGCGATCTTGCATTCTATACACGCAAATTACAAATAGATTTGTGACTTTATTAACAGAATCTATCCCCCTATTTGTATAAGGTTGTAGACAAATTAATATATAGAAATATCTGCGAACAATAAAAATTGTATTTATGAGGAAAAGTTAATTATGCTTAAAACATTCGTGTCTATTATTGTAAAAGTAGGAAATCAAATTTGGAGACGAACCACATTTAATGAGAAAAATATACCCAATGAAAATCAAGAATATGATGGAGGCCTAGGTGAGTCCTATAGCCAGCGCAAATGGGCAGAACACTATTATGGTAAAGAATTAAACAATAATGTGCTTAAAGAAGATATCGATCATCAATAAAAATTATACTTCTTTTTATCTAACAATTAAAAAGTATAAAAACCAAAATCTGAATATCAAATATAGTGATTTAGTTTTATAAAAAGTTATCAACATGATAGCTATGTTTCACTACAAAGCCTTCACCATATCCTCTACCACCTTCTTGGCATCACCAAAAACCATCATAGTCTTATCCATATAAAATAAATCGTTGTCGAGGCCAGCATACCCAGCGGCCATACTACGTTTTACTACCATCACAGTACGTGCTTTGTGAGCATCTAAGATTGGCATACCGTAAATAGGGCTACCGGTAATATATGCTGCAGGATTTACTACGTCATTTGCACCTAGAACTAAAACTACATCAGTATTAGAAAATTCACTGTTTATCTCATCCATTTCCAGCACTTGCTCATATGGTATCTCTGCCTCAGCTAGTAATACATTCATATGACCTGGCATTCTCCCTGCAACAGGATGAATCGCAAATCGTACGTTAACACCATTTTCAAGTAACTTTTCAGCAAGCTCCTTGACTGAGTGTTGTGCTCGCGCTACTGCCAAACCATAACCAGGAACAATAATCACGCTATCTGCATTACCAATTAGGAATGCCGCATCATCCGAACTGCCACTACGATAATTTTTTTGTGCTCCATCAGAAATGGCTGTTGCGCCACCTTCGCTACCAAAACCGCCAAGTATGACGGAGAGAAATGGACGATTCATAGCCTTGCACATTATGTAAGACAAAATCGCACCAGAGCTTCCAACTAGAGAACCAGCAATAATAAGCATAGGGTTTCCAAGCGAGAAACCAATCCCTGCTGCTGCCCACCCAGAATATGAATTTAGCATCGAGATTACCACTGGCATGTCTGCCCCACCAATAGGGATAATTATGAGAAAGCCAAGTATAAAAGCGATTGCAACCATGCAGGCAAAAGCTGTCCAATTAGTAGTTTCACTAAAGAAAAACCACAAACCAAAACCAATCATCACAAGAGCTAGAATTAGATTAACGGTGTGCTGTCCACTAAAGGTAATAGGTGCACCACTCATACGACCAGAGAGTTTTAAGAATGCAATCACTGAACCCGACCAAGTCATAGCCCCAATGAAAGTACCAAGAAACAATTCAAGTTTACTGCCCATCGGTAACACTTCAGGCAAACCAAATGAAACTGGATTATTAACTGCGGATATTGCTATAAAAACTGCAGCTAACCCTACCAAAGAATGCATAAATGCTACTAACTCTGGCATTGCTGTCATTTGAACGCGTCTCGCAACGATTGCGCCGATGGTGCCACCAATTGCAATACAAGCAAGTATTACCACCCAGTTCTTAGTGATGGTAAGCGTAGTAAAAACAGCAATAGCCATTCCTACCATGCCAAACAGATTTCCCCGCCGAGCAGTTATGGGAGAACTTAAGCCTTTCAGCGCCAGAATGAAAAAAACCGATGCAATAAGATATGCTAGGGCAACTAAATTCGCAGACATCTATTCACTTCCTTTTTTATCTTTTTTTCTAAACATTTCCAGCATTCTCTGTGTAACAAGGAACCCACCAAATACATTGATTGCAGCTAGCGTTACCGCAACTGCCCCCAACCAAACACCCCAATCTGATTCAGCTGGTCCTGCAGCCAACATTGCCCCCACTAGAATGATGCCAGAAATTGCATTTGTTACTGACATCAATGGCGTATGTAGTGCAGGGGTCACATTCCATACCACGTGATATCCAACAAATATCGCCAACACAAATACTGTTATATTGATAATAGTTGGGTCAACTTCTCCAATCATGACTAACTCCTCCTAAATACATAAAATTTTATAAAACCTATGTTCTATACATTTGAAATCGTTTTCTCATCAACACAAACTAAGGTTCCTTCAATAATTTCATCTTCACGATTAAGTTTGTACTCTCCACTCTCCGCATCGAGCATCAAATTAAGAAAATTCATTAGATTACGTGCATAAAGGGCACTAGAATCGGCTGCTACTAATCCTGGTAAATTGGCTATTCCTATGAGACTTACGCCATGTTTAACTACAGTTTTATTAAGTTCTGATAAAGGACAGTTCCCACCAGCCTCTACCGCCATATCAACAATTACTGACCCATATTTCATGGCCTGTACAGTTTCCTCTTTAATCAAAATTGGCGCTGGACGACCCGGAATTAATGCAGTAGTTATGATGATATCTGCCGCTATAGCCCGCTGATGCACAAGCTCGCCTTGGCGCTGCTTGTAGTCATCAGACATTTCCCGCGCATAACCACCAGCAGTTTCTGCTTGAGCCTTTTCCTCATCATTTAAAGGAACCTCAACAAATTTTGCGCCAAGGCTTTCTACTTGTTCTTTTGCAGCAGGGCGCACGTCGAAAGCCTCAATTACTGCCCCTAAACGCTTTGCTGTAGCAATAGCTTGTAGACCTGCTACTCCTGCCCCTAACACTAGTACACGCGCAGCTTTCACCGTACCTGCAGCAGTCATGAGCATAGGAAAAAATTTCTGATAAACGTTTGCTGCTACTAGCACTGCCTTATAACCAGCAATATTTGCCTGCGATGAAAGCACATCCATACTTTGAGCACGAGAAATTCGGGGAAGCTTCTCCATAGCAAATGCAGTTACACCATGCTTAGCTATACCATCAATGATCTCAGTTCTATGTGGAGACAATAGTCCAATCAAAACTGCATCCTTACGCATCATTGTCAATTCAGAAGCTTCTGGAGCACGTACCTTGAGTACTATCTGAGACTGACTATAAAGTTCTGCAGCATTATCTACAATAGATGCGCCAGCTTCTTCGAATGCCTCATCAGAAATACTTGCCCCTACTCCAGCTCCTGACTGCACTAGAACAGTATGGAATCCCTTAGTAGTAAGTTTTTTAATTGTCTCTGGCGTAGCTGCAACGCGCGTTTCTCCCCCATAGATTTCTACAGGTATACCTATATACATTGACGATCTCCCTTTTGGGTATTTTTTATAAAATACCCTGAATTAAACCTGTAACAACCAACAATATTTTTTTCTTATTAAAAATTTTAAATTATAAATAATTTTGAGTATGGTACGTGCCTCAGAAAGATGAATTATCAAAATTGTATGTTCTTAGACTCTGATTTGATCTGATTCTTTTAAACAATGACTAATCCACTGTGTCGTAAGCTTTTCCTGGGCACTATTTTGACGCAATCGAGATGCCAATCCACCAAAATCAACCTGATCTAGTGGTTGATCTTGATTAAAGCATGAAAATACATAAGTAATCGCTCCCGTATCCGGATCCTTATGTGGCTGCAGACATTGGGCACATATTTCTTTCATCATGCACTGCATAGGCGAGTTAATGGAACCTATCGCGAAATGATCAGCCTTTAAATAAGGCTGAAGTTGATTACTCCGAGCAACTCCAACTGCCGCCATCATTTGATCAGAACCAATAGTAATAATCCTGTCTGCCTCTATTAATGGAATTGGCTGATCACCTAATGCTCCACTACCATAAGCAGCCATTGCCTCTACTATATTGCCAACATAACTTAGATCTCCTATTCTTGTCGGCTTGAAACCAGGAGATTCATCACAGCACCATACAACTGTATCTGCTGCTGATTCTATTTCTGAGACCTTGTATCGGTCAATTAACTTTTTATATCCGGCAAAATATAAAACTCTTGACCCCGCTGCCCGTGCAGCTGCGCCTATGGAAAATAGTACTGCATTTCCTAAGCCTCCACCTACAAGAACTACGGTTTCATTTGGCAAAATCTCTGTAGGGGTACCTGTTGGGCCCATCAGTATTACTGGATCACCAGGGTTAAGCATGGCACATAAGTCGGCCGATCCACCCATCTCTAACGCTATTAACGATACTAACCCACGGGATATATCAACTGATGCTCCAGTTAATGCAATTCCTTCCATTGCTAATTTTGTATCGCCAGCATTTGCAGCAAGTGTTTCAAAATTTTGAAAGCGATAAAATTGACCTGGTTGAAAATGCTCTGCAGCTAGAGGCGCATGTACAACAACCTCTATAATATTTGGTGTAAGTCTTTCTACCTTTTCTACAGTAGCTCGTAACTGCACATTTATTTCTGAAAAGAATTCTGTATTCGATTGTAGTGATACAGGGGGCTTCCGGTTAAGTACTCTACTAACTACAGGGTAACCTTGCTTAGCACTTGACATTGCTTTTACAACATTGCCAGAATAAGAGGGATGAAGATCGCCAAAAAAACTAATGAAACGACCGTCTTCACAATGACTTAGTAGTACCATTGGAGACTCTGGTTTAGGGTTTCCATATATCGGTTTAACTGGATTTCCGTCCTCATCACAAGCAGCAAAATAGCGCCCATGTAGTTTAAAGTTCTTCTCGTCTTCTCGGGCAAGCACTGTATTTGGCTGAGTACCAGCAGCAACAAGCACAGCTCGAGCTAATAACTCTGTCTCTCCAGTTTTTTTCCAGGAGCCACTTTCATCTAATTCTTTAATTGCAAATTGCACAGACCGCACATGCTCTCGCTGGTCAATTTCTATTCTTTTAGGAGTAAGGCCTTCAGAAAACACAATACCTTCTTCTAATGCTTTCTCAACTTCCTCATGATTAAGTGTATAGGAAGGACTGTCAATTAATCGCTTTCTATATGCAATAGTGGCGCCTCCCCAAGATTGAAGTAACTCCAATATGTGAGGCGTACGCTTTTCTTCTGCCGCTTTCGTACGCTCCTCTCGAATAGCGCGAGCATGGGACAGAAATTCTTCTGCGATTTCACGTTCTTCTTCGTCCCAAGAACTACGAATAGCTTCTTCACCCTTCACGCCACAGAGAATCTCGTAACGACGAAGAAACTTATCTACCTGAACTGGGTAATAAGCTAAAGCTTCCGTTGCTGTATCAATAGCAGTTAATCCTCCCCCAATTACTACAACTGGTAAGCGTAACTGCATATTAGCTACGGAATTGTACTGCGCCGCACCAGATAGCTGCAAAGCCATTAAGAAATCAGATGCTGCGCGAACACCCCGAGCTAAGCCATTTGGCAAATCAAGAACGGTAGGTCGGCCTGCCCCTGCAGCAATTGCCACATGATCAAAACCCATTGCGAACGCATCATCAGCGGTAATAGTTCCACCAAAACGAACACCGCCAAAAAGAGAAAATTCCTCCCTTCGCTCCAATAATAACCTTATAAACTTAAGAAAATTCTTGTTCCAGCGCACAGTAATTCCATACTCAGCAACCCCCCCAAAACCTGCTGGCATACGTTCATTCAAATCCTCATCGAGTTCTTCTGAATCTCGGATAGCCCTGAAAGATACACGCTGACCTTGTTGATCGACACCCGATAAATCTGATGGTAATGATTCTATCTTAAGTCCATCAATACCTATTACTGCATGACCATCATTCATTAGGTGATGGGCCAAGGTGTATCCTGCTGGACCCATCCCAACTACTAAAACTTTCCGTCCTGATAAAGGCTTCGGAATAGGACGGTTTAGATCAAGGGGATTCCAACGAGTAAGAAGACTGTATATTTCAAAACCCCATGGCAATTCAAGTATATCCTTAAGAGTCCGAGTCTCAGCTTCAGGAATGTTTACTGGTTCTTGCTTCTGGTAAATACAAGCCTTCATACAATCATTACAGATACGATGCCCAGTTCCAGCACACATAGGATTGTCTAATACAATCATAGCAAGACTTCCAATTGCAGTTCCCTGTGTTTTTAGTTTATGGAATTCAGAAATTCGTTCTTCCAATGGACACCCCGCAAGTAAAACTCCGAATTGGCTTTTCTTGAAAGTACGGCCTTCTTCTGGCGATTTCGTTTTTTCCATAAGCCCTTTTGAACATGAGTCTTTTCCTTGCTCATGGCACCAAATACAATAATTTGCCTCATCTAAAGCCCCAACAAGATCCGTACCTGGATCGGTCAATGAAAACCCTTCTCGTCTGCGCAAATGATGATGACGATGGGTAACATATCCTTCAGTATTATCGGTAATAGTTGGCACCAAATGTAAGTAGTCAAGTTTGGGATGAGATTTGAATAACACACCATCTTGACTTCGCTTTTGCCCTGATGGTGTTTTCAACGCCCATGCTGCATAGAGTAATGCTAGCTTTAGGTTTTCCTCATTATTTTTTTCATCCTTCATCCACTCAGTTACTTTGGTTGCAAAAGTAAGTTCTGAGAAAGAAGCATTAAATGCAGATATTAGCTTGCTCTCAAGAACATCTCCATCAACCATTGATACTTCCTCTTCACTCACTTTATTCATTGCTCGACGTTGTACAAATTGCCGCTTACAGGAATAAAGTGGGGCAAGCTCAAGGTGTCGAGCAGAAAGTGACTGAACCTCTGATTCAATGCAGAATAGCTTGGAAATAAAATCATCCACCCAAGGAGCAATCGCTATCAATAAATTTGACTCATCTTTATTATTGAGACTACCGGAGCTAATACGTGCATGTTTAAGGCAAGAGCATAATTCAGGATCACCCTCTTGTAGAAAATCGAGAAATGCTTGATCTAGTTTTAAAAGACCGTCGCGTCGGTATAAATCTGTAAAATTCATATCGAATCCAAGGGCAGGAGAAGCTGCTGTTGTATCTGGTAAAGGATGCCGCGCTGGTTCTAAGCTTTTCATGATAGATATATCAATATGAATATTATAAAAATAGAAAAAAAGTTAGCACTCTCACTTTTGTAAACTGTAATTAATAGTTACAGCTGTTTTATCAAGGAATAATGAATTAATCTTTAATTGGGCAAATCATTCCAGCAGCAACCGTATTATTACTAGCTTCATCAATAACAATAAAACTTCCCGTTGCATGGTTAGATTGATAGTCATCACACACTAAATCCTGTTGTACATTTAACTTAACTTTCCCAATATCATTCATTTTTAAGGTATTTACTGTTTCATGATTTAGTGTATTAACATCTACACGGTAGTCTATCTGTTTCACCAATGCTTTGACGATTCTGGTGGAATGTTTAATAAGATACTTGCGTTTAGGATCAAGAGCCCGCTCTGATAACCAACATAAGATTGCTGTAAATTCTTTAGTAACACGTGGCAATCTATCCGATTTTACCAACATATCACCACGAGAAATATCAAGATGATCTTCGATCGTTAATGTTACTGACTGTGGCGCGACCGCATGAGTAAGAAAACCGTCATATGTAACAATTTCTTTTACATGCGAAGTTAAGCGAGATGGAAGAACCGTTATTGCATCACCAACATTTATGTAACCTGATTCAATGCGCCCCATGTATCCACGAAAATCATGCAGCTCTTCAGTCTGAGGCCGACACACTAACTGTACTGGAAAACGAAAATCTTCTAGGTTGATATCATGTTCAATAGATACATTCTCTAGCAGATTCATCAGTGTTATGCCTTCATACCAAGGCAGTCTATCTCCTCGTTCAACCACCATATCTCCATTTAAAGCAGACATAGGTATATATGCAATATTTTTTAACCCAAGTTTGTCAGCGAAAATAGAAAAATCATGTTGAATCTTTTCAAGAACTTCTTGAGAATAATCCACTAGATCCATTTTATTTACAGCCACAACTAAATGAGGAATACCTACTAAACTTGCTAGATAGGCATGTCGGCGCGATTGTGTTAGCACCCCTTTACGAGCATCAATTAAAATGATGGCAAGATTAGCAGTAGAAGCGCCAGTTACCATATTACGAGTATATTGTTCGTGGCCTGGCGTATCTGCAATAATAAATTTTCGTTTGGGGGTAGCAAAATAACGATAAGCAACATCAATAGTAATACCTTGCTCACGTTCCGCCTGTAAGCCATCAGTAAGTAATGATAAATCAACATCCTTCATGCCACGTTTTTGTGAAGTCTGTGCAATTGCACTCAACTGATCCTCAAAAATAGATTTTGAGTCGTGTAACAAGCGTCCTATTAGGGTGCTCTTACCATCATCTACACTTCCAGCAGTGATAAAACGTAGTAATTCAGTATGCTCTAAAGAAATTTTCTTAACTTCTGCCATATATTGTCCCTAGAGAGATCCATTCTGTTACAAAATCCTTTAACCTTTCTATGGTAATTGAGATCTTAGAAATATCCCTCTTTCTTACGTAACTCCATTGACGCATCTGATGTTTGATCATCCATGCGAGTAGCACCACGTTCAGTAATATGAGTAATTGCTGTTTCTGCAATAATTTTTTCAACACTATTTGCGTCAGATTCTACAGGACAAGTGCAGCTCATGTCTCCAACTGTACGAAAACGAACCATGAGATTCTCTGGTTGTTCGCTACCTGTAGGTTGAACTAGATCAGATACAGGTAATAAACCATTATCGCGACGAATTACATCACGCTTATGCGCAAAATAGATATTTGGCACCTCTAACCGTTCTCGTGCAATATATTCCCAAACATCAAGCTCGGTCCAGTTACTGATCGGAAACACCCGAATATTTTCTCCTGCATGCACTCTTGTATTGTATATATCCCATAACTCTGGGCGCTGGTTTTTTGGGTCCCACTGACCAAATTCATCCCGAAATGAAAATATACGCTCCTTTGCTCGTGCTTTTTCTTCATCACGACGCGCGCCTCCGATACATGCATCAAGGTGGAGTTCTGCTATCGTGTCTAATAATGTCACTGATTGAAATGCATTACGACTCTGATTCTTCGAACGTAATACTACTCTACCTTGCTTAATAGAATCTTCCATACTGCGCACAATTAATCTCTCACCTAGTTGATCAGATCTCCGATCACGAAAATCAATTACTTCAGGAAAATTATGACCTGTATCGATATGTAACAATGGAAATGGAAAACGTCCAGGGCGAAATGCTTTTTCTGCTAGCCTTAGCAACACAATAGAATCCTTCCCACCAGAGAATAGTAATGCGGGATTAGCACACTCTGCTGCCACTTCACGCAAAATATGAACTGATTCACTTTCTAGGGAATCTAAATGACTCAACTGTCCTGCAGTGCGGCGTTTAATAATTATTGATTCATTCTTCATAGCAATACCTGAAACGGGGGCAACAAAATCGTGCATGTCACTCATTATTATATCCATTGGCTCATCCTCTTAATAACCAATCAATGTTAAACTAGCTGCGGTTTTTAAGATGCAGCCCACACTCTTTGGTTTCAGGGTTTTCCCACCACCAACGCCCAGCTCGTACATCCTCACCAGGTGTAATAGCACGAGTACATGGCGCACAGCCAATACTAGTGTAGCCTTTGTCATGTAACGCATTGTACGGTACATTGAATTCTTTAAGATACGCCCACACATCTGACAGATTCCAATTTAATAGTGGACTAATTTTTTGCAAACCATTATCAATATCAAACTCTGATTCTCCTATATCCTTTCTAGTTGGCGCCTGGTCACGCCGCAAACCAGTTATCCATGCACCCTTACCACTCAAAGCACGCTTTAGTGGTTCAACTTTGCGTATATGGCAACAAGCCTTACGAGCATCTATACTGTTATAAAATCCATTAGGCCCATTTTGTGTAGTATATTTTTCTACTGCAGCAGACTCAGGGAAATAAATCCTAACCTTTATGGAATAACGATCTTCTACTTCTTTTACCAGACTATATGTTTCTTCCGGTAAACGACCGGTATCTAGAGTAAACATATCTATATTGGAAAAATATTTCCCAATCAAATCGGTCAATACCATATCTTCAGCACCAAAACTATTAGCAAAAACAACTGGAGCATAATTCTTATCTGTTGAAGCTAACAGCGACTTCACGCTTGTAATCATTGTATTTAATTTCATACGTGCCCTAAACTTAGGGTTTATTAAGATCTACCCTCTTACATTAACTGGATGCTGAGATTTCTTAGCCTGCAATATGCTAGCTGATGCTGCCTGCGGAAGCGCTCCAGCTAAATCAAGTTGGCGGTCGAAGCTTAGACAATACTCAGCAACTTCTAACGTCCACTTATCGAGCTCTAAAAACCACTCAGTTAACAAAGCATCATTGAGCTCCCCAACGGGACGCATAAAGTACTCAGAAAACTTAATTAACTGTTCGGATAATTGTGGTTTAAGTGGTAATACGCGGCGAAGCTCTTCTGCCTGTTCTTTCAAGCTATCTCTTCTCTCGCCACTAAGTAGTTCTGTCACACCCTGACTAATTTGAAGAGCAATTTCCTCGGCACACTTAATTGAATCTTCAAATTTTCTCTGAAATTTAAGTGCATCCCGATAATTTCGCTCATGTGCTGCCTCAAAGAAGCTTGAACCCACTTTTACTTGACTTACTCCTGCACATTCACCTCCACCTAATTGCAAAACTTTAAAGTCGCTTTCTTTTCCATGGTCGCGTAAAACTAATTCTAGGTCCTCCTCTTTAACTTGAGCCACATTTGCCAATAATTCTGTGAAATAGTCTTTACCAACTCGTCGTGTCCAAGAGAAAAATGTTTCACCAGCTTCACGATTAGATGTATAGGCTGTTTTTACCTGATCCACAGCTTGCTCAATGCGTGCAGCTGGAACTGATGGCCCCTTGATTGCTAATGCACCGTTAGCCATACCGTTTCCACCAAGATACATTTGATAGTGAGGCACTAATTTACCATGCATACGTTTACCTTCACCATAAATACCAATATCGCCTGTCTCTGGCTGGGCACATCCATTATGGCATCCAGAAACACGAATTTTTAAATCCCCCTCCCCGCCATTCAATTTTGGCCCAAGAATAGTACTTGAAGTTATCCCCAAACGGCAGGTTGAGGTGCCAGGGCATGCTACAACATCATCACCAATTTGTGGATCACTAAAACCTAATACAGAAATTGCAGATCTAATATCATTAATTCTAGCTGTTGGTACATTTGTCAGGATCATATTCTGATCTTGTGTTGTACGAATTTCATTCAGCTTATAAGTTCCAATAATACTAGCAAGTCCTCTTAGCTGTATTACGTTCAGATTACCCATTGGTACACTGATTGGGAAAATGTAAAAGCCCTGCTGTTTCTGCTTGAACAAAGTACGTGGAGCACCAATTCCAGGAACCTCTCCATCACCCCCCTTACTCCATTCTCCTTTAGGATATTCCTGCTTAGCTAATGCTGCTTTGGTACGTGCTAACTCTTCGCGGTACTTCTCAATAAATCCCTCTGGACCAAATTTATCCACTAAAAATTTAATCCTCGCTTTTGCACGCTTAACACGATCAGAATATCTGTTATGTAATGAAATAATTGCTTCCA
>JAHELA010000025.1 GCA_024644425.1 Nitrosomonadaceae bacterium | reverse complement strand
CCAGGCCTAATCCCCATCCAACACCGTAGTAGGGCCACCAAAAGCGGCTACCATAGTAACCCCGGCCATAGAAACCGCGTCCAAAGCCACGACCATAGAAACCGCGTCCAAAGCCACGACCGTAGTAACCCCGACCTCCCCCTCTAAAACCTCGACCGCCTCCTCTAAAACTCCGGCCCCCGCTAAATCCTCGGCCTCCTCTAAAACCTCGACCGCCTCCTCTAGCAACTTTTGTTGCACCAATTCTTTCGTTTCCGCTGAAGCTACGACTACTATTTCTTATACCCCGATTTCCGCTGAAGCCACGATTGCTACTTCTTATACCCCGATTTCCGCTGAAGCTACGACTACTATTTCTTATACCCCGATTTCCGCTGAAGCCACGATTGCTACTTCTTATACCCCGATTTCCGCTGAAGCCACGACTATTACTTCTTATCCCTCGGCCTCCACTAAAACTCCGACCCCCACCAAAACTCCGACCTCCGCCTCTAGCGCCCCCTCTGCCACCTCTTCTGGCAATTTTTATTCCACTAGCATAAGGCTGGCCCCCATAAGCTTGAGATCCTCCGGTAAGTTGTCCACCTACTGCATTGGGTTCACTTGCACCGCCGTGTCCACCTACGCTACGTACCGATGCCCATGTTGAGGTACTTGTAATTGATCCAAGTAGGATGATGATAAGGCTCAGTAATTTGATCGTTTTCATGTCAACCTCCCCTTTAAGGGTTATACAAGGATAATTTAGTCTTCTATTTACCTTGTATCAATACAAGCCACTACCTAGTGCTCTTCATCCAAGAAAATAAGGTTCTTGATGAATGGCTGATAGTGATATAACGCATCATGATTAACTTGGTTGTCATTCGACCTTTACAAACTGACAATTTTATTCACGAATATTCGATTGTTTCCTAAATTTCTCCAAATTAACAATTGGTTTAGGCTTCCATCCGGACTTGCGATGTTCGACCACTATATTTGTGAAAATTCCGCCGCGTACATAGAATTTGGCGGTTAGACATATATATCTTGGTTTTATAGCAGTTACAATATCATCTAGAATGCGATTTGTGACAGCTTCGTGGAACGTACTTTCGTTTCGGTAAGACCAGATATAGAGTTTAAGGCTTTTAAGTTCAATACATTTTTTGTCAGGAATATAATCGAGAGTCAGAATTGCAAAGTCTGGTTGTCCAGTTTTCGGGCATAGGCAAGTGAATTCTGGAATCTCCATATGAATATGGTAATCCCGTACCGGAGTTGGATTAGAAAAAGTTTCCAATTTTTTTATGGGTTTTATGAGCATTCTCTTATATAGGATAAATCGGTTAGAATATCAAAATTATGTGTAAATTTCGAAAGAGTTATATAAAGTTTTGTCTTCTTTATCATTCCATGAACCACTAATTATAACTGGTTACAGGCAATAAATTGCGTCTCACCCATATCAAACTAGCTGGTTTTAAAACCTTTGTCGATCCTACTGATATCCCTATTCCAAGCGATTTAGTTGGGGTTGTAGGACCTAATGGTTGTGGGAAATCTAATGTGATTGATGCGGTGCGCTGGGTGTTAGGAGAATCAAGGGCATCGGCTTTACGTGGCGATTCAATGCAGGATGTAATTTTTAATGGTTCTGCAAATCGTAAACCAGTAGGACGCACTAGTGTGGAATTGAAATTTGATAACAGTTTAGGTAAAGCAGGAGGACAATGGGCAAGCTATGCTGAAATTTCCATAAAACGTGTGCTGCAGCGGGATGGAGAATCAACTTATTACATGAATAATATTCACGTTCGGCGGCGAGATATAGCTGATGTTTTTCTTGGTACCGGTATTGGTAATCGTGGTTACGCAATCATTGAACAGGGGATGATCTCTCGAATTATTGAGGCAAAACCAGAAGAATTACGTGTATTTCTTGAAGAAGCTGCCGGGGTTTCAAAATACCGTGAACGTCGTCGTGAAACTGAATTACGTCTAGCTGATACCCACGAGAATCTTTTGCGCGTAGATGATATTCGTCAAGAATTAGAAAAACAGCTGCAGCACCTAGAAGAACAAGCTGTAGTTGCTGGCAAGTTTAAAGATCTGCAGAGCCAACTAAGTACAGCACATAATCTTTTGTGGTTGGCACGCAAACAAGATGCAGCAACTCAACGTATCCGTACAGAAAAGGAAATACAGCGATTAGAATTGGAATTAGAGGCAGAATCCTCGTATCTTCGAGATGCAGAAAAACGTTTAGAAGAGGGGCGTACACAGCATTATGTGGCTAGTGACAACTTACATCAAGAACAAGGTGAGTTATATGCTGCAAACGCAGAAGTAGCTCGTATCGAACAACAGACGGAACATCTGCGTGAAAATCGCCAGCGTATAGAGCAACAAATCATTGCTACCAATAATCAGATTAGACATCATGAAGAGCAAGTAAAAAATTCTACTGAGAGTTTGGATCGCTGGCGTAAAGAACTTAAGCAAGCTGGAACTTCACATGAAGTAAGTAAGGAAAAAGTTGCGACAGAAAATGAGAAATTACCAAGGGCGGAATCTGTCTTTCATTTATGTCAGGAAAAACTAAGTGAAATTCAACGGAATTTACTTTTGGCTGAACAAGCCAAGCAGTTAGAAGAGAGTCACCGTCTTCATGCAGAGAAGGGGCTACAGCAATTGGAATCACGCAGTAAGAGGCTAATTGAAGAACAAGAGGCTTTGCCGCAACCTGATGACGAGGGTTTACTACGATTGCAAAAGCAAGTCGAAAGTGCTGAGGTGGAATTAAAACTAAAACAAGAGTCACTCGTACAAGCAGAAGATAGGTTACCCAATTTGGAACAAGTCAAACAGGAATTTATACGCGAAGCTCAGGTGCTGGAGCAGAAAATTGCTCAAACGGAGGCTCGGTCATCTGCCCTGGAGCGTCTTCAGAATCATCTTGAGGATAATGAGGGATTGAGCGAGTGGCTTACGAAGCATCAACTAGATGCATTGCCCCGTTTATGGCAGGGTATCCAGATTGAGAAAGGTTGGGAAGGTGCGCTTGAATCAGTATTGCGTGAGAGACTTAACAGTTCGTCACTTGAGCGGCTTGAAACTACACAGGATTGGGTGGGTGATTCTCCTCCAGGAAAATATACGCTGTTTGAGACAACGACTTTACCTATTCAAACAGCTAATAATGAGAGATTACATGATAAGGAGGGATGGAAATCACTGGAATCTTATCTTACTTGTGACAATGCAGGTATAAAGTTTGTGTTAAGGGAATGGTTGAGTGGAGTTTTTGTAGTTGAAAGCATTCAAGATGGGTTGTTACAGCGAAAGAAGTTAGCTCCTGGTGAGATTTTAGTGACATGTGAGGGCCATTTTTTTACTCGTCATAGCCTTACGTATTATGCGCCTGACTCACAATTGCATGGGGTGTTAGAACGTCAGCGAGAAATAGCCCAAATTAAGAGTGAAGTAGAAATGTTGAAAGCTAGCCTTACTAAGAAGAAATCCGCACTGGATATTGCCGAAAAAGATTGGAATAAGTTGGGTGAGTTAGTTTCATGCTTACGTCTTGATAGTGAAAAACTCCAGCAGCAATATCATGATTTACAACTGCGGATCTTGAAGCAAACTCAATTAGCTGAACAGTTCAGCCAGCGTAGCAGTCAGATTTCTATTGAGCTGAAGGAGATCAGGCAGCAGATAGAAGTAGAAGTTTCCCAGAAACAAAATGCTGAAACAAATTCGATTGAATATCAAGATCAAATTCAAGTTTTACAAGGGCAAATTCAACAGGAAAGGCAAGCAAAAGAAACGGCAGAGCAGGCTCTTAATGTTCAGAGGCAACTTGTCCAAAATTCCGTGAGGGAAATGCAAGAGGCCGCATTCTATGAGAAAACTTGTCAGAATAAGATTAATGAAGTGGAGAGTGTAATTGTCAGTATTAATGAGGCTTTTGCTACTCACAAAACTAATTTAGAGCAATTAAAGTTAGAGCAAGATAGTTTTGACGAAGCTAAATTAAACTATCAGCTACAGGAGTGGTTAATGCAACGTGAACAACGTGAGCAAGCTTTGACAACTACACGTAATACTTTGGAAGAGGCGGCTAACAAATTACAGGAAATAGAGCAGGAGCGTATTACCTTTGAACAGAAGTTACATCCTTTGCGAGAATCTATCAACCAGGCACGCCTTAAAGAGCAAGAAGCACACATAACTGAGAATCAGTTTGATGAGCAATTAAAGGAAGCTGGAGCGAATGAGGAGGAGCTACTTAAGATTATAGGAAAGAAACGACCTTCTAGATTACAGGCTGATATAAATCAACTTAATACCGAAATTGATACTTTAGGCGCTGTTAATCTTGCAGCTTTAGAGGAACTAAATGCATCTCAAGAACGCAAGGCATATCTTGATTCACAGTCCAAGGATTTGAAGGAAGCAGTTGAAACTTTAGAAGGAGCTATAAGACGAATTGATCGAGAAACACGTGAGCGCTTGCTGGAAACTTTCGACAAGGTAAATGATTATTTAGATGAAATGTTTCCTGCCATATTTGGTGGTGGAAAGGCAAAATTGGTATTAAGTGGAGAAGAAATTCTTGATTCTGGTGTGCAGATTTTTGCTCAGCCACCTGGTAAAAAGAATAGCTCAATACATTTGTTATCAGGGGGAGAGAAAGCGCTCACTGCTCTAGCATTAGTATTTTCGTTATTTAAACTTAATCCTGCTCCATTTTGTTTGTTGGATGAGGTGGATGCTCCATTGGATGATAGTAATACTGAGCGTTTCTGCGACTTACTAAGGAAAATGTCGGACCAGACTCAGTTTGTATTTGTTAGCCACAATAAAATTACTATGGAAATGGCAAAACAATTGATAGGTGTCACAATGCAGGAACAAGGTGTTTCGCGGGTGGTTGCTGTGGATGTCGAAGAAGCTGTCAAACTTAGTGAAGTAGCAGAGGTGGGATAATGTATATACTGAATAAACATGAGTGACCTACAAATCAGCTTAATTGTTATCGGTATAGTGATAATTGGGGGGGTTGTTTTCTTCAATTGGATGCAGCAGCGTCGTTATCAGCGTGGTACAGAAGATGCATTTAAACATAAGTATGAAGATGTTTTACTTGAGACGGATGAGAATCCTCCCGAAGCTAGAATTGAACCGCAATTTAGCAAGGGGATGCCAAAGAATTTTCAAGAAAAACAAAATGTAGAATCATTAGAGCTAACTGGGACAGGGTCGTCAGATTTAGGGCCTCTGGTCACGACCACTGAATCTATTAAGCCAGTAGAAGTATATAGTAATGGAGTTGTAGATTATGTAGTGAGTATTCAATCGAAGACTCCAATTACAATTTCTGACCTGAAAGAAATTTTGCAGAGAAAAGTTGATTTTGGAAAACCGGTACGATGGTTTGGACAAAGAGATGCGGGTGCGTTCTGGGAGGAAATTAGTATAGAAGCTGATTCTAAAAGTGATTATACGAATCTAAAAGCCTGTTTGCAGCTTGCCGATCGCTCTGGTCCTGTTAGTGAAGTCAGTCTATCCGAATTTCGCGATATGGTAGGAAATTTTGCAGAAAATGTAAATGCAGCCGTCGATACTCCTGATGTTCAAGAAGCACATTCACAGGCAATATTGCTCGACCAGTTTTGTGCAGAAGTAGATGTAATGATTGGTATTAATATTATCAGCAAGGATGGTGGTGCGTTTACTGGAACTAAAATTCGTGCACTAGCAGAAGCATCTGGATTCAAACTTGAAGGTAAAGGTGTATTTAGCTTTCGTGAGGCAAATGACGCAGTTAAGTTTACTCTCAACAACTATGAATCAACACCTTTTCTACCTGATAGTATTCGTACACTTACTACTAATGGCATTACGTTTTTACTTGATGTGCCTAGAATTACAAATGGAGAAAGAGTGTTCGATCAAATGACTCATCTTTCCAGAATTTTTGCAACTACTTTGGGCGGTATTATGGTAGATGATAATCGGGTTCCTTTAAGTGACAATGGAATTGATAAAATAAAGCAGAAATTGAGCGGCATTCAAGCAATAATGAAATCGCGTGATATTCCTGCTGGTGGTGAGATTGCACTGAGGCTATTTGTGTGAATGAGAATTCCAAATCACATATCGCAGCAAGTAGACAAACTGCGTGAGGCAATTGATCGGCATAATTATAATTATTCAGTGTTGGATGAGCCAAGTATTCCAGATTCTGAGTATGATAAACTGTTTCTAGAGTTACAAAAACTTGAACAAAGCTATCCACAACTTATTACACTTGATTCCCCTACGCAGCGTGTAGGTGCCACACCTCTTGAAAAATTTTCCCAGATTACTCACCGTTCACCGATGCTTTCTCTTAACAATGAGTTTGATACATCATCAGTAGAAGCATTTGACCGGCGTGTGGGCGAAAAATTGGGAACTAATGAAGTTGAATATGCGGTGGAGCCAAAATTTGATGGCCTAGCAGTAAGCCTTCTTTTCGAGAATGGTTCATTTGTGACAGGTGCTACCCGAGGTGATGGCTACATAGGTGAAGATGTTACCTTGAACTTACGTACAGTAAAATCGATTCCTTTACATTTACGAAAAAGCGATAAAAATCGTATACCTTTTTTACTTGAAATACGTGGTGAAGTTTTAATGTTGAAGGAAGATTTCGAAAAACTTAACTTGCAACAGCGCGAAAAGAATGAGAAAGAATTTATGAATCCTCGCAATGCTGCTGCTGGCTCTTTACGTCAGCTAGATCCTCGTGTAACTGCCACTCGTAGACTTGCTTTTTTTGCCTATGGAATTGGAGAATTTGAGGGAGAGGAAATACCACGTGATACACATAGCAATGTGATGAAATATTTAGCTTCTCAAGGTTTTCCTATAGCGAAAGAATGTGATGTTGTGCGCGGTTCAGTAGCGTTATTATCGTATTATCAAAAAGTAAAAGAACTTCGTGAACATCTGCCCTATGACATAGATGGAGTAGTTTATAAAATTAATAGCCTAGCTCAACAGAAGGAGATGGGTTTTGTTTCTCGTGCGCCTCGTTTTGCTGTAGCACACAAATTTCCAGCTCAAGAAGTAGTAACTGAACTGTTGGGTATTGATGTGCAGGTGGGTAGAACTGGAGTTTTAACACCAGTTGCCAGACTAAGGCCGATATTTGTTGGCGGTGCTACTGTGGCCCATGCAACGTTGCACAATGAGGATGAAATTAATCGAAAGGATGTGATGGTTGGTGATAGTGTTATTGTACGAAGAGCCGGCGATGTAATTCCTGAGGTAGTAGGCGTGGTAATTGAGCGTCGTCCAAGTAATGCTAGTAGATTTATGATGCCTAACCAGTGTCCAGTGTGCGGCGCAAAAGTAATTCGTATGTCAGATGAAGCAGTGACACGTTGTACTGCAGGGTTATTTTGTCCAGCACAACGAAAGCAGTCAATTATGCACTTTGCATCGCGTCGTGGTATGGATATTGAGGGGTTAGGGGAAAAACTAGTGGATAAGCTAGTAGATAATGGTTTCGTCGTAACGCCTGCAGATCTTTATACACTGGATGATGAAAAACTTACTAGTTTGTCTCGTATGGCTAAGAAATCAGCTATTAATTTGTTAGCGGCTATCAATAAAAGCAAAAGCACTACCCTCGCAAGTTTTATATATGCACTTGGAATCCGTAATGTGGGTGTTACGACTGCTAGAGAATTAGCTCGATATTTTGGTGATTTTAATAAATTAAAAGAAGCAAATGTAAAAACCTTGCAAGGAATACCAGATGTTGGTCTCGTAGTAGCTCAAAGCATTACAGATTTCTTTTCAGAGAAACACAATATTGAAGTTATAAATAAACTTTTCTCTGACCCAGTTGGTATAGAGTTGAAAGAAGAAAGAGATATACGCAAAATGCAAGATGGAAACAATGCAAATAAAATTAGTGGAAAAACATTTGTTTTGACAGGAGCTCTTCCGAACATGTCCAGAGAAGATGCCAAGGAAAGAATTGAAAGTCTAGGAGGAAAAGTGACTAGCAGTGTTTCAAAAAAAACAAATTATGTGGTAGTTGGTGCTGCTTCGGGCAGTAAGTATGACAAAGCAGTTGAATTAGGAATAGTTACTTTAGATGAGGCGAAGTTGTTGGAATTATTGAAAAATTAACAGGGTCTGTTGTTTTTAGTTTATCAAAATACATTATATTCATATGCTTTCATCTAAAGAAGCAAATCAAATACTTAATACCGCAGAACAAATTTACTCAGCTACGGTTGTGTTAGAAACCGTTAATCGAATGGCCGCAGAAATTACAATAACGCTTTCAGATAAATATCCATTAGTGCTAAGTGTGATGGGAGGGGCAGTAGTTTTTACTGGCCAACTATTACCATTGCTGAAGTTTCCACTGAATTTCGATTATTTACATGTCTCCCGCTACAACAATAAAACCCAAGGGGACAAGGTAGAATGGAAGGTAGTACCTCATGCAAATGTAAAGGGTAGAGTAGTTTTGGTTCTGGATGATATTCTTGATGAAGGAGTTACCATGGCATCGATTCGTGAACGTATTATGAGTAATGGGGCGAAAGCATTCTATAGTGCTGTATTTGCCGATAAGAAGATTCGTAAATCTAAACCTATACATGCAGATTTTGTTGGCGTTACCCTACCTGATCGATTTGTTTTTGGTTTCGGTATGGATATATATGGTTCATGGAGGAATTTACCTGCGATTTACGCAGTTAAGGACGGAATCTAAAATTTTTTAACCATTTACCCGGATAATCAGAAAAAATGTTTGCAATTATTGGCGGCACAGGAATGACTCAACTTTCTTGTCTAGAGATATCTCATCGAGAAATAGTGAGAACACCATATGGCGAGCCGTCCAGTCCCCTGACTTTTGGCAGAATTAAAAAACTGGATATAGTTTTTCTGGCACGTCACGGTTATGGAAATACCATTCCACCACATTTAGTGAATTATCGTGCCAATCTTTGGGCGATACATTCATTGAACCCTACACGGGTAGTATCTGTAGCATCAGTGGGTGGCATACGCGCTGATTTAACGCCTGGCAAAATTGTAATTCCAGATCAAATTGTCGATCATACCTACGGTCGAGAATTTACTTATTCTGATAATACTGACAAGCCAGTTACACACATAGATTTTACGAAACCCTATAGTGAGATAACACGTGGATATATTCTGAAGGCAGCAAAGCTAGAGAATCAAGAAATAATTGATGGAGGAGTTTATGCAGCGACACAAGGGCCACGTCTAGAAACTGCTGCTGAAATTAATATGTTAGAACGTGAAGGCGTTGATATGGTCGGTATGACCGGCATGCCGGAGTCAGCACTTGCAAAAGAATTAGGTTTACATTATGCGACTATCGCAGTAGTAGCTAATTATGCTGCCGGGCGTGGCACGAATACACATGCTGTTCGGCTTGAAGATGTACATGATATATTGGAGAAAGCTATGGTTGGTGTAAGGACAATACTAGAAGGTGTGGTAGAACTCGATGGCTATTAAATCTGTTTTAAAAATGGGTGATCCACGCTTGTTACAAGTGGCAGAGAAAGTAGAAAAACTTGATACGCCTGAATTTAAATCCCTAATTCAGGACATGCGTGACACTATGGAGGCTGAGAATGGTGCAGGGTTAGCTGCACCGCAAATTGGAGTAGGTCTACAAGTGGTTATATTTGGCGTGAAGAAGAATCCGCGTTATCCTGATGCAGAAGAGGTGCCATACACTGTGTTGGTAAATCCGATTCTTAAACCGCTCACACAAAGTATAAAAGAAGATTGGGAAGGTTGTTTGAGTGTTCCTGGCATGCGTGGCATGGTGCCACGATTTACTAAAGTATGCTACCAAGGGTTTGATCAATTTGGAGAAATTATAGATAGAAGCGTAGATGGTTTCCATTCTCGTGTGGTACAACACGAATGTGACCACTTGCAAGGAATACTTTATCCTATGCGAATTACCAATCTTAGTAAGTTTGGTTTTACTGAGGTGTTGTTTCCTGGTGAGACGTTTATGGAGGAGTAAGTAAGAAATATTTTTCTAAGGTTTAACTACTACAAAAATTACTATTGCAATTAGAAGTACCACTGGAATTTCATTAAACCAGCGATAGAAAATATGACCGTGTTGATTTCGGTCTTGTCTGAAGTTAGAAAGTAATTTGCCGCAATAGAGATGGTAGGCGATCAGCAAAACAACTAGTAAAAGTTTAGGGTGAAGCCAGCCTCCAGATATACCGAAACCTAGCCAGAGCCAGAAACCAAATACAATGGTTAATATTGCTCCAGGTGTCATAATCCCATAAAAAAGTTTGCGTTCCATCACTTTGAAACGCTCAATGCTAGGGGAATCATCACTCATGGCATGATAGACGAATAATCTTGGCAAATAAAAGAGTCCGGCAAACCAGGTGACCATGAATATGATGTGAAATGCTTTTACCCAGAGCATTTGATTTCCTTATTTACATGTAACTATTGATTATAGTAGATATAGTTATATTTTTCTTCAGAATTTATTAGTCTATTATCGAATCAGAGAGAGGTAAATAATGTTGTATGAGATATTTATTGATTAAACTCATAAATTCATGAGGACAATAGTTGATTTGAATATTTGTCATTTATTAATAAATTAAAAACAAGAGAGAACAAAAACAAGAAAGTATCGTGTTGACAGTAATGCAGACTCAGCAAAACTAAGAGGGGTTAGATGGGAATTATTAAAACACGGGCGGCAGTTGCCTGGGCTCCAAGGCAGCCTTTGAGTATTGAAACGGTTGACCTAATGGAGCCGCAGAAAGGAGAAGTATTGGTTCGGATCGTAGCTACAGGTGTATGTCATACTGACGCATATACTCTTTCTGGAAGCGATCCAGAAGGTAAATTTCCTACTATCCTTGGTCATGAAGGTGGCGGAGTTGTTGAGGCTTTGGGTGAAGAAGTCACCAGTGTTGCAACCGGAGATCATGTGATACCACTTTATACGCCAGAATGTGGTGAATGTGATTTCTGTAAGTCAGGAAAAACTAACTTATGTCAGGCAATTAGATCAACACAAGGGCAAGGGTTTATGCCCGATGGAACAACTCGTTTTTTTAAGGACGGAGAACCTATTTATCACTATATGGGTACATCAACTTTTTCAGAATATACTGTGGTACCTGAAATTTCTTTAGCAAAAATCAGCAAGCAAGCTCCTTTAGAAAAGGTTTGTTTGCTTGGTTGTGCCATTACGACAGGTATAGGGGCTGTTATTAATACAGCAAAGGTGAAGGCAGGTGATACTGTAGCAGTTTTTGGACTTGGCGGCATTGGTTTAGCGGTAATATTAGGTGCGGTTCAAGCTAAAGCTAGACGCATCATCGCGATTGATATCAATCCTGTTAAATTTGGAATCGCACGCCAACTTGGCGCAACCGATGTAGTAAATCCTAGAGATTACAATACGCAAATCCAAGATGTAATTGTAGAAATGACTAATGGTGGTGTGGATTTTTCCTTTGAATGTATTGGAAACGTCAAAGTGATGCGTTCAGCACTGGAATGCTGCCATAAAGGTTGGGGAGAATCGGTAATCATTGGTGTTGCTGGTGCCGGCGAGGAAATTTGTACCCGCCCATTTCAGCTTGTAACAGGACGTGTATGGCGTGGTACAGCTTTTGGTGGAGTGAAAGGTCGTACTGAGCTTCCTGGTTATGTAAAGCGTTATCTAGATGGAGAATACAACCTAGATACCTTTATTACTCACAATATGGGGATAGATGATATAAATAAAGCATTTGACCTAATGCATTCAGGAGAGTCTATTAGAACGGTTATTCACTTCAGAAAATAACTCTAAATTTATGAATAAAGTTTTAAATTGGATTGTGTGAGTTATCTTTACGGAATCACTTTACAAACTTATTAAACTGCTGTTTGTATAATCGCCTTCCATGCATCCAATTTTTGATAATAAGACAGGGATGCATTGGCAGGGCTCGTCGAAGGAAGGCGTTTATATTGTAGTAATTTGGATTCGAGCTCGTGTTGTACAAACGTATAAAAAAACTTTTCAGCCATTGTACCGTTAAAAAAAATATTTCTAATATTTCGATGAGTGGAAAGAAATAACCCAATATCGTTCGGTGAAGCTGAAGCTTTGTCTATATCTGAATCTAGGCTACTTTCACGAGAGCAAGAGGCGAGAACATCCCAAAGAGCTATATCATTGTATTTCAATATTTGTACTCTCGATGCATAAGGCAAGGTTGGGGGAGCAGATATTAGGTCGCCCATGATTGACCAGAATGAATTACGTCGATGTGCGTAGTATTGACCAGCTATCAAGGACGCTTTGCTTGGCATACTTCCTAGGATAAGTACTTTCGCTGTTGAATCTTCGATTGGTGGGAAACTATTGATTCGGGGCATGGTTATCGCGTTCTGTGTTGGTCCTAGATTTAAGAGTTATAAATCCATTGATTTAATAGGCTGCGGGCGGCATCAATGATCTCTGACGCCGTCATTCCTATTGGACCACCAAGCTGATCTAACAGCTCATCCGCTGCTGCGCCATGTAAGTAAACTGCAAGTAACAGTGCGTTTTTTGTACTCAATCCCTGCGCTAGTAACGCACCAATAATACCAGATAATACATCACCTGTTCCGGCGCTACTCAGGCCTGGATTGCCGCTAGTGTTTATGTAACGCTTTCCATCAGGCAGTATACAAATGCTGCCCGCACCTTTCAGTACTACATAACATTTAAAATGATCTGCCAGTTTTTTTACCGTGGCCATACGGTTATTTTGAACTGTTACAGTATCGATTTCTTGCATTCGTGCTGCTTCTGCAGCATGGGGAGTAATTATGGTATCTACTTTCCGGGCGCTCAATGTACTAGCAAGCTTGGGGTATATCGAAATAAGGTTCAATGCGTCAGCATCGAGTACTAAGGGCTGTGTTGATTTAAGCGCGCAATCAAGCCAGAAATACGCGTTGGTGCTCATTCCCAAACCTGGACCAATAACCAGACAGTTCAGATGATCCATCTTGAACAATTCAAAGGCAGGACGCAGCATAAGTTCGGATTGTATAGGATTAACACTAGGTGTATTCTCTTCATCAACAAAACCAAGATATACACGTCCTGATCCTAATTTTAACGCTGCTGTTCCTGCAAGGAATGCAGCTCCAGTCATTCCTGTTGCACCTCCTATAATACCCACACTACCAAACATACCTTTATGGTTATTTGCAGGACGAGGCGGCGGCAATAATTTTTGTGCAAAAATTTGATCCAAAATCCATGAATTGGGTTTTACCAAAGTAGGTGCATTGACATCAAGACTGCGTAATATAATTTTCCCACAATACTCAGTACCATAATGCGTTAGAAGACCAGGCTTTAGGCCAATGAATGTAACGGTTACAGTGGCGTATATTGCTACACCGAGTACACGACCATTGTCGCTGTCCAAGCCGCTTGGAATATCGAGAGCAAGTACAGGCAATTTCATACGATTGATAACATTGACTAGGTCGAAGTATTTACCTTCAAGGTTTCGTTTAAGGCCGATACCAAATAACCCATCTATCACCACATTCCAATTTTTTTTAGTTGGAATCTCAGAAAGTATCTCACCGCCTTCAGCAAGCCAAGCATCCAAAGAGCATTTCGCATCATTGGACAATCTGTCACGTGTTCCTGTGAATATTAGTGTGACTTTGAAACATCTTTCATGTAGATAACGAGCAACAACAAAGGCATCTCCTCCATTATTACCAGGACCAGCTAATACTAATACTTTATTTCTTTGGTTAGTCAGAAGTTTTTCTACCACTATTTTTGCTGCAGCTAATCCAGCTTTTTCCATCAAAGTAGAAGCATTAGGTAAGGCAGCAGCAAGCTGCTCAATCTTGCGGATCTCAGTGGTGAGATAAACAGGAGTCTTATTTTTCATATCATAATTTATTCAAGCAATTATTTTAGGACTGTGGGCAGCGTCCTATCTCGTGTAAAATTATACTTTTTAATTCAATGCCACACTTCACCTAATGCTTCGATTCCGTGGCGGTAGCGCCCTTTCTTCTTTCCGTCTGGAAAAATTAATGGGTGCAGTAAAATCATTTACCTCACAAGTTTCCCACATTTACGCTGAGTATTGGCATTTTTGCTCAGAAGTACGCAGTTTACGGGAAGATGAAATCATTAT
>JAHELA010000024.1:1771-14274 GCA_024644425.1 Nitrosomonadaceae bacterium | reverse complement strand
GATATTTGTTTTGCGTTTGGTGCCCAAACACTAAACTGAAAACCAGGCTTACCAGCTTTTTCCATCGCATGAGCACCAAAATGCTCGTAGAGATGACTGTGTGTCCCCTCACGGAAAAGATAAATGTCGTGTTCACTTAAAAGAGTAGTGCGCTTGGTAGTCTCAAGCATCATCATGTATTTCTCTGAATATCTGTATTCTTAGATAAGTGAGCAAAAGGAGGACTTGAGCCATCTTTGAGTTGTCCGGCATATACTGTAAGATGAGGAAAGGGAATCTCGATATCAGCAGCATCAAAAGCATACTTAAGGCGACGCAAATATTCGCGACGTACTCCCCACTGCTCAATGGGTGCAACCTTAAAACGGCAACGTAGAATTACCGCTGAATCACCCCACTCATTTACACCAGCAATTTCTATATCCTCCAAGATCTTGGAGGCAAAAGCTGGATCAGCGCGCAGCTCAGTACCAACATCACGCATTACTCTGAGCGCCTGATCAACATCTTCTCGGTAAGCAATCCCCACATCAATTACTGCTTGTGCATAACCGCGAGTCATATTGGTAACTGTAGTAATACCACCATTGGGTACATAGTGAACATTGCCCTCATAATCACGCATTTGTACGTAGCGCAAAGTAACCTCTTCTACTATCCCGGATTTGCCACCAGCTTCAACTACATCACCCTGGCGAAGCTGGTTTTCTAATAATAGAAATATGCCAGTGAAATAATCTTTAACGAGACTCTGGGCACCAAAGCCTATTGCTAAACCTACTACACCAGCAGCACCAAGTATTGGTGCGATAGCAATACCCAGTTCTCCTAATATCACAATACCAACAACTAACCAAATGATAACTGAAGCAATATAGCGAAACACTCGGCCGAGTGTTTCGGCACGTTTTGCCTCCTCGGGGTCATCAAGGTGGTTTTGTATGAGGTGAGTACGGAAGGTGCGAATCAGTTTTTGAATAAGGATTAAAATAACCCATCCCACTATAACGATTAACAAGATGCGCAAACCTGACATCAAACCTGACATAATTGGTGGTGAGAGTTGGTAACCAAAGAAAACTAGATTATCTAGTGAAGCCTGCCCCATTGCTCTTTCCTTATCTGTATGTAATACAAAAAATCTTGACCATTACGCTTGTAGATAAAGATTATATCATTCGAACAAGTTAAGAAGCAGACAGAATAAGGGAAGAAGAAGAATTCTGTATTCACCTTCATCAACATGGCTTAATCAATAGCCCGGATAGCCCAGCAAATAACTATGCAAATAAATATAAATCTGAGCCATTAATTCTTGCCATTCAAGAACCCTCGGCGTAAACTTGATTCTTTGTTACAAAATCAAGTTGCACGATGAACAACACTATAAAAACTCATGGTGGCAGACGCCTAGGAGCTGGGCGCAAACCTGGTAATAGTATGGCACAACCCACTACAGTCATACGTGTTCCAGTAAATATAGCCGAAATTATTAAAAACTTTGTCTCTACCCTAAAAGGAAAACACTTGTTACAGGGACAGACTTGCGTTATTGATCTGATCAAATTCACACAAGCTAAGCAACGCATCACTCTTCCACTCTATACATCAAAGGTAGCTGCCGGTTTTCCCTCGCCAGCTGATGACTACGTCGAACAGCAGCTCAATCCAAACGACTATCTCGTAGAAAATAATACTACAACCTTCTTTGTACGTGTTAAGGGCGATTCAATGATAGAAGCCGGTATCTTTGATAATGATGTGCTCGTTATCGATCGTTCTAAAACCCAGCAGACTGGTGACATCGTCCTGGCGGTACTAGACGGCGAATTCACCGTAAAAACTCTGGATTGGTCTAAAAAAAGCGTGAAGCTTATTCCAGCCAACCAGAGCTACCCTGTTATCGAGGTTAAAAAAGGCCAGTCACTTGAAATCTGGGGTGTTGTTACTGGTTCCATGCGTAAATTCAAATGAATCGCTCTATAGCTCTTGTTGACTGCAACAACTTTTATGTTAGTTGTGAGCGAGTATTTAATCCAAAATTAGAAGATAAACCAGTGGTGGTACTTTCTAATAACGACGGCTGTGTGGTTGCTAGAAGTAACGAGGTGAAAACACTCGGTGTAAAAATGGGACAACCCTGGTTTCAGCTGAAGGATTTAGCCAGAGAATATGGCATTATCGCCTACTCCTCCAATTATGCACTCTATGCCGATATGTCTAATCGAGTGATAGACATTCTCTCCAAATTTAGCCCTAATAGAGAAGTATATTCCATTGATGAATGCTTCCTCGATTTCACGGGATCCTGTAGATACAATCTAACTAGCTATGTACAGAGAATTCGTAAGTGCATCCGACAACAAACAGGATTACCTGTTTGCATTGGAATTGGAGCATCCAAAACACTAGCGAAAATCGCGAACCATATTGCCAAGAAAAACTCCCGGTTCCAAGGCGTATGTAATCTTAACGCTATGGCAACACAAGAACAAAATAGATGGTTACACAATATTAAAATTGAAAAAGTATGGGGTATCGGCAAACAACTTGCGCCAAAATTAAGACAGATCCACATTTATAACGCGCTCGACCTGAAACGTGCTGATCCAGAAATGCTAAATTTGCGATTTTCAGTATCATTGAAGAAAACTGTCCACGAACTTAACAATGTAATCTGTATTGAATTGGAAGAAGTGACCACACCCAAGAAACAAATAATTTGCTCCCGCTCTTTTGGTGCCCCAATAACTAAACTCGAGAATCTAAAACAATCCATTGCCTTATATGTTAGTTGCGCAGCCGAAAAATTACGCCAGCAAAATTCCCATGCAGGGTCAATTCATATCTATATCTGTACTAGTCCATTTAACAAAAAGAAGCATTGTTACTCCAACAGCATGACTATCCCATTGTCGGAACAAACAGACGATACCCTAATACTTATACGAATCGCATTATGGGGGCTACATAAGATTTATCATAGTGGATATAAGTACCAAAAAGCAGGAATCATATTATCCAAACTCGTGTCGAACAAAGAGTGTCAGTTGGACTTATTTGGCAAAAAAGCACAGAAAAAATCAGCCAATCTAATGATAGTGTTAGATCAGGTCAATATGCTGATGGGAAGAAAAGTACTAGCCACTGCAGCCGAAGGCACCACACAACCATGGAAAATGAAACAAGGCAATAGAAGTCCGAGATATACAACTAGTTGGAATGATTTAATAGTGGCTAATTAATTTAATGTAAATTATGCAACATACGTGTTAAAATGCTGCCATAGTAAGGATTTAACGGGACCCTGAATAAGGAGAGAAACATAGAGGCCATACTTGCGAACCCGAGAGGATTCTGTGCCGGCGTGGTGCGCGCTGTAGAAATCGTCGAGCAAGCATTGGTACTTTATGGAGCGCCAATTTACGTGCTACACCAGATCGTACACAATCAGCAAGTAATCCATGATTTGGAGGCGCGTGGAGTAATTTTTACTGAGGACATGGAGAGTATCCCAACTGGTGCGGTAACAGTGCTCAGTGCCCATGGTGTTTCCGATGCAGTTATGGAAGCTGCTTGCACTCAAAAACTAGAGATAATCGATGCGACTTGCCCGCTAGTTACTAAAGTTCATTTACAAGCCCAACGTTATAGTAAAGATGGATATGAAGTAGTGATTATCGGTCATCGGGGGCATGTTGAAGTGGAAGGTACCTATGGACGAGTACGTGGAACGGTACATGTGGTTGGTTCGGTGGAAGATGTTCAGGCCTTAGTAGTTTCCGATCCAAAACGGGTGGCCTATGTCACCCAAACCACCCTAAGCCTGGACGATACACGCTTCATAGTGCAAGCCCTGAAAGATCGCTTCCCAGACGCACATGGCCCCGAACTATCGGATATCTGCTATGCAACACAAAACCGCCAAAATGCCGTAAGAAATCTAGCTGCAAAGGTAGATGTAATCTTGGTAGTAGGAGCACGGAATAGCTCCAATTCCTCACGTTTACAAGAAGTAGGCGAGATGAATGGTGTGGATGCATATCTAATTCAGGATGCCGACGAAATTTCACCAAATTGGTTTGTTAATAACTCAAAAATTGGTGTAACTGCTGGTGCTTCTACTCCTGAGGTTTTGGTGCAAGGTGTTCTCGATCGCTTGAAAGATTTGGGAGTAGGCAGTATCCATGAAATGGAAGGGGTATCGGAAGATATTACGTTCAAACTTCCAGCGGCGCTATTGCAGCATCAGAAATCTTTATAATGTATTGAACAAAAAAATGAAGATAGGGGTAGCTATTTTGCTTATGTGTGACTATCATTCGGCCTATTAAATATTTTTGGAGAAACCTGCTCATGGGAGTTCCATTACGCCAACAAATAGCTGTAGCCGGCTATCTGATTAAACAAAAATTGAAAGGGGTTAAGAAATATCCGATGGTTCTAATGTTGGAGCCGCTTTTTCGTTGTAACTTAGCCTGTGGAGGCTGTGGCAAAATAGATTATTCTGATGAAATTTTGGATAAACGTCTTTCATTTGAAGAATGCATGCAAGCTGTCGATGAGTGTGGTGCGCCAATGGTATCAATTCCAGGCGGAGAACCATTAATACACAAAGAGATGCCACAAATAGTTGCAGGCATAGTTGCCCGTAAGAAATATGTCTATCTGTGTACGAACGCTCTTTTGTTAAAAAAGAAAATTGGTGACTATAAACCATCCCCATACTTAACCATGTCTGTCCATCTGGATGGGATGAAAGAAAGGCATGATACCTCTGTCTGTCAGAAAGGAGTTTTTGATAGGGCAGTTGAAGCCATAAAAATAGCAGTAAGTAAAGGTTTTAGAGTAACTGTGAACTGTACACTCTTTCAAGGCGAAACCCCGGAAGATGTTGCTGAATTTCTAGACTATGCCATGACACTGGGTGTAGAAGGTGCAACTATAGCTCCCGGATTCAGCTACGAGCGCGCACCACAGCAAGATGTCTTTATTAAAGGTAAAGATACCAAGAATTTGTTTAGAGGTATTTTTAAACTTGGTAAAAAACGTAACTGGAAATTAAATCATTCTACGCTTTATCTTGATTTTCTAGCAGGCAATCAGAGTTATGATTGCACCCCATGGGGCAATCCAACACGTAATGTGTTCGGCTGGCAGAAACCTTGTTACTTGCTGTCAGACGAAGGTTATGTGTCAAGCTTTCAAGAGCTTCTAGATGAGACACCTTGGGAAAAATATGGAAACACTAATAATCCCAAATGCGTACAATGTATGGCGCACTGCGGTTATGAAGCAACTGCTGTTGAAGATATGCTGCAACATCCATTGAAAGGTATACTTACTTCTATCCGAGGCCCCAAGACAGTGGGCGCAATGGTAGCTGAACCTATTCCTAAATGGATAACTGAGGAGCAAGAAGAAAAAAATAAACTTTCTGGGATTCCTATCACGGTTGTACGCTAATGCTCATTTGTTTAAAAAGAATTTAACTTGGTCTTTGTTACTAACACACGATAATAAAAATTTTCTAGTTATATTATTTGTTGTAATTCTGACCATTTTTTTGTTGTAAAACGAATGAAATGATCATCTGTTCAATATGATTGAGGTTTCTGTATGAAATCTACGTTTCAGTATTAAATACAAAACTGAATCAGTCAATTCATTTTCGGTCCATTTATTAGCTACAAAAGTTGCGAGTTCTACTCTTGATATCAATATTTTTATCAAAAATTGCAGTCAATTCGCGTAAAAAGATAGATCGCACTGTCAACCATTCACCGCTTATTATCCTTTATTATACTTAGATATAATACGAATTCATCACTACGCTATCGATTCGAAGAACACTTGTTGAAAGGACCATAGATATGAGAAATTGGCCTGAGATTAAATCAATTTTTCGACTTCTAATAATTACAGCAATGATGTTGTACATGCCAACATCTTGGGCCCAGAAACCGGGTGCTGCTAGCCCAGAACATACCATAAACAGTCTGCACGAGGCTTTACTAAAAGGAATGCAGGGAGGAGATAAATTAGGATTCCAAGGTAGATATAAATTATTAGCGCCCGTACTTGATCGCTCACATGATTTTGACTTTATTGCACACACTATTCTGGGTAAACTTTGGACCAAACTAAACCGCGAACAACGAAACATCTTTCTCGAGCACTTTAGAAAACTCAGCATTAGCACCTATGCTGGGTGGTTTAAAAACTACGAAAACGAGCGTTTTGAGTTTATTGAGAAAAAAAATATGCCTAGAAATCATGTGCTGGTACGTAGTCAATTTATACAAAATAATGGCGAACCTGTTAGTTTTGACTACATTTTACGTCAGGGGAAAAAAGGTTGGCAAATCATCAATATTTTAGCAGATGGTGTCAGCGATCTTGCTTTAAAACGAGTTGAGTACCGTTCTATTCTTAAGCAGAAAGGCTTCCCAGTCCTTATCGATATGCTCAAGAAAAAGATTGTGCTAGCCGAGAAAAACTAAGAATTAACCATACAATTTACTTCCTAAAGAACGAACCACAATAGTGGAAGCCTCGAAAGGACATATCATCTATAGCGCGTTTGCGCGTTGGGCTACTGCCTCCTATCTCTACGCACCATGGATACTACTTATGGCGTTGCTAACTGCTATGAGTTGTGCTGTGTATATTTCACGTAATCTTGGGATGAATACTGATACCACAGATATGCTCGCAGAGCACCTTCCATTTCGTGTTAATTTGAAACACTACAATAAAACGTTCCCACAGGAAATGGATAGTTTGTTATTAGTACTAGATGCACCCACACCCGAGCAAGCTTACGCTTCCGCTGGCTTACTTTCTGCTCGCTTAAAAAAAGACACCACAAATTTTCAGGATGTTTACGCTCCAAACGTAGATTCTTTTTTCGTACATAACAGTCTGCTCTATGTAAGCGTTCCTGAGTTGGAAAGAATTGCAGATCATATGGCAAGTGCACAGCCACTGATCGCTCATATTGCTCGAAACCCAACATTGCATACCTTTGCATCTGTACTCACTGGTGCAGTAGAAGAGCTACGTAAAGGACGTAACATAGAGCTAGGACCATTATTAAATAACGTGAGTGCTACTTTGAATGCTCGACTTGCAGGCGTGCCACGAATTCTTTCATGGCAAAGTTTATTTCGTGGGGAATCTCAGAAAATTAGATATCAAGAATTTATTATGGTGAAACCAATACAAGATTTCACCCAATTATACCCAGCAGAACAGTCAATTTCTGCAATACATGCTGCTGCAACGGATATCGGTTTAACGAATGATAGCCCAGTACGAATGCGTATTACTGGTGAAGTAGCCTTAGCTGATGAAGAACTTAAAAGCTCGCTGCGAGGTATGGAATATGCTGGAATAATTACGTTCGTGATGGTGGTGATGGTTCTCTTTTTTGCAATGCGTACAATTAGGCTGGTTATTGCCGTATTAATCTGCCTTATATTAGGCCTGATTCTTACCGCATCCTTCGCAACAGCTGCAATCGGTCATTTAAATATTATTTCCATAGCTTTTGCAGTGTTATACATTGGTCTTGGCGCTGATTTTGCTATCCATTTTTTACTACGACATCGCGAGGTGTTAGAAAGAGGCCTGCCAGCAAAAGACGCGATACATGAATCAGGCAGCGTGGCTGGGGGTGCATTAACTGTATGTGCCATAACTAACGCTATTGGTTTTTATGCTTTTATACCTACTGATTATAGTGGGGTGGCTGAATTAGGGATAATCTCAGGAACTGGTATGCTGATTAGTCTGTTGGTTACCCTCACTATAGGCCCCGCCTTATTACGTTACGTACCAAAACAACCTGAATTAAAATCTGGCATTAATATCTCTCTAAGTAAAATACTTGAAACTACTTTTAAATGGCAGAAATTGACTTATGTAGCCATTTTTATAGGATTATTTTCTGCTGTAATACTATTACCCCAATTAAAATTTGACTATAACTTATTGAATATGCAAGATCCCAAAGGAAAAGCTGTGAATACCTTTAAGGAGTTACTTTCGGAAGTAGAAAACTCACCTTGGTACGTAGCTGTACTAGCTAAAAACCGCGAAGAAACAGATTTTTTAGTAGAGAATCTAACAAAGCTTCCGGAAGTAAAAAAAGTAGTAACAATTTTTGATTTTGTACCAGAAGAACAAGATGAGAAGCTCCCTCTTATTGAAGAAATGGCGCTCATAACTGGGCCAATCGTGCTATCAACATCTTCATCAGAGAAAAACGATCAATTATCGGAAAAACAAAGAAAAGCGTTATTCAAACTAAGTACTACACTAGATCGTTTTATTACTGAAAAGCCTGATCATCCAATATTGGTACCCGCTCGCACTCTAAGAAACTCATTAACAACGTTGTTCAGCCATCTTGATAAAGAAAATGTTAAGAATAGGAGCAAGCTATTGCATTCAGTAGATAATGATCTACTCATAACGTTACCAACTTCTCTTCAACGCATGCAAAGCGCTATTGATGCTTCAAGTACGTTTAGCAAGAACGACCTTCCAATATCGTTAACTAGCCGCTGGCACAGCCAGGCAGGAGAATATAAAATTGCCGTCTATCCAGCGGAAGATATAAATGATAATGAAGCATTGAAACGTTTCGTACGTGCAATACAACAAGTAGCTCCCCAGGCTACAGGGGCACCAATGGTTAGTCTGGAAGCAGGCGAAGCTGTAGTAAAAGCTTTTGTACAAGCTTTCTCACTAGCGCTAATAGGAATTGTAATAGCTCTCCTAATATTATTACGTAGTGTGAGGCACACTCTCCTAGTGCTGATTCCATTACTGCTATCAAGTATATTTATTGGTGTTTTCACTGTCTTCTTGAACCTGCCGTTTAACTTTGCAAATATTATAGCCTTACCACTGTTACTTGGTATTGGAATTGATAGTAGTTTGCACATGGTACACCGAAGCCGCAATGATAGACTAACGAGAGAAGATCTAATCCAAACTAGCACTGTACGAGCTATCTTCTACAGTGCTCTGACTTCATTAGTCGCCTTCGCGAGTCTGATGTTCTCATCGCACCAAGGCACTGCTAGTATGGGAATATTACTAACTATGGGTCTAACTTTCACTCTAATCTGCACACTCATTATATTGCCAATACTGTTACGAGCTTCAACTCAAAAAGTAAAACTATGAGTAACGATTATTTTCTTACTACTAATGATAACAATTTATCAACCCACATACAGCAACCTAAATACTTAGGTAAAATGAATAGTTATCAGAGTATTTTAAGAGTTCGACATTTAACTCTGGTTTGAAGTAAAAAAATCATAGCTTAATTCATGTTATATATATGGTGATAATATAAGCCCTAAATAGGAAACTTATATATAAATTCAGGTTTTTTTGACTGTACATTACATCTGAAAACGAATTACCATAGTAAAAATTGAAAATGGGAGCAACCAAATCCCGATCATGAAACTTAAATGTCTAACTGCATTTCTGTTACTGCTTTTTGCCGCACTGTCAGTGGGCTGTGCAACTACGCCCCAAGAAAACCAAAATGTCTCAACATCAGATGAGGAAGAAGATCGATCAATTGACCCTTACGAAAACGTCAATCGCCCAATGTATGATTTCACGGATACTATTGATCGTAATATTCTGGCGCCGGTTGCTGATACTTACATAGATTATATTCCCGAGCCAGTTCGAGCCTCTGTCGGAAATTTCTATGACAATCTTGCGTATCCAAACACTATTATCAATAGTTTTCTACAAGGCAAGATGCTTCAAGGAACGGAAGATGGTCTGCGCTTAGTCATAAACTCTACGCTTGGTTTGGCTGGGCTCTTTGATGTAGCCACACCCATGGGATTAAAAAAACATGATGAGGATTTTGGGCAGACGCTTGGAGTTTGGGGTGTTGATAGCACATCATACATGTATCTTCCTATTCTTGGACCCACCAGTAATCGTGACGTATATGGCATTCCTTTCACCCTGGCCTCAAATGCATTATTTTACGCAGGGTTTATAGTTGGCGCTCCAGTAACTGTTCCTTTAGGTATTTTGGCAGTAATTGATAAACGTGCACGAGTTACTGAGGATTTGCGCATTCGTGATCAAGCAGCATTAGACCCCTATTTGTTTGTACGTGAAGCATATTGGCAGCAACGTCAGAATCTTGTCTTTGATGGTAAACCACCAATTGATACCTACGATGATCTCTTTATAGATGAAACATCGTATATCCCTACGAGCAGTCTAGATACTGATCCTTGTTTGGAGACACCTATACAACATAAGTTTGCTGAAAAAGAAACTTGGCATCCTCCTCTTATACTAGCTGAAAATAACAGTGAAAAAGAGTGCTCACTTTTTGCCTATGAGTCAAAGAAGAAAAATAAAAATACTTTTGGTAAAACCAATAGTATGGAACTTGATTCTGAGGATAATTTCTGAAGATAAAATACAGTCTGAATCGATTCAATCTACCACTTTGGATAAAAATAAATGAAAGGCCTTGATACTCTTACTGGTGTAGCCCAGGAAAATACTAGTATTCCCCATACAATTGAAACAAGCCAGAAGTCCGCGAATAGAGATATGTCTGTACTAGCAGACGCATTAACAGCAGCACGTACAGCCCTACTATCTTTACAAAAAGAAGATGGTCACTGGTGCTTTCCATTAGAAGCAGATTGTACGATTCCAGCTGAATATATTCTAATGATGCACTTTATGGACGATATAGATGTCGAACTTGAAACAAAGCTAGCTCGGTTTATTCGTAGTAAGCAGGATCCAAATCACGGAGGATGGCCTTTGTACTATGGTGGTCATTTTGATCTAAGCTGTACCGTCAAGGCCTACTATGCATTAAAACTGGTTGGCGATTCTCCAGATGATCCACATATGGTAGTTGCTCGTACAGCTATCCTAGAACACGGTGGTGGTGCACGAACTAACGTATTCACTCGAATACTACTAGCAATGTACGGACAACTACCATGGCGTGGAGTTCCATTCATGCCAGTAGAAATTATGTTATTACCGAAGTGGTTTCCATTTCATCTGAGCAAAATCGCTTATTGGTCACGTACTGTGACAGTCCCATTGACAATCTTGTGTAGTCTAAGAGCTCAAGCCACAAATCCACGTAAAATTAATGTTCGGGAATTATTTACTATAGAACCTGAGAAAGAACGTAATTATTTTCCAGTACGTACTGCTCTTAACCGCATTTTTTTACTTATAGAACGCACTGCTTCACTATTTGAACCGCTCATACCAAATGCACTACGTCGCATTGCGCTACACCGGGCAGAACATTGGATAGTAGAAAGACTCAATGGCAAATGTGGCTTAGGCGCGATTTTTCCTGCTATGGTAAATGCTAATGAAGCACTTGCATTGCTAGGATACCCATACGAACACCCATACCGTAAACAATGTCGTGAAGCATTATTAGGATTGTTGGTGGATGAAGGCGAACAAATTTGGTGTCAACCTTGCACTTCACCTGTATGGGACACTGTCCTTGCAAGCCTATCCTTGCAAGAAGATATTAACGCAGATCAAAAACCAGTCCGGGCTGCTCTAGACTGGCTAGTGCCACTCCAAATACGGGACGCACCTGCAGATTGGAAAGAAGAAAATCCTAAACTAGTTGGAGGTGGCTGGGCTTTTCAATATGCCAATCCACACTATCCTGATCTAGACGATACTGCAGCTGTAGCTTGGGCAATGCACCAGGCTGATCCTCAGGCTTATCGTGAAAGCCTTGCACGTGCGGCTACCTGGCTTAGTGGGATGCAATCCAGTAATGGTGGTTTTGCAGCCTTTGATGTAGATAATACCTATTATTATCTTAACGAAATTCCATTTGCTGACCACGGTGCATTACTTGACCCACCTACTAGTGACGTTAGTGCTCGTTGTACAGGTTTTCTAGCCTTGTTTGGAAAACCTGAACAACAAAATTCAATGAAAAAAGGATTAGCTTACTTGTTCAAGGAGCAAGAACCAAATGGCGCTTGGTTTGGTCGCTGGGGAAGTAATTATATTTATGGTACTTGGTCAGTGCTAGAAGCTTTTCGATTAGCAAAAGTTGATACTGCCAACACATCTATTATTCGTGCTGTAAAGTGGTTAAAGTCTGTTCAACGAGATGATGGCGGATGGGGCGAAAACAATGATACTTACTTTAATCCGAAATTAGCCGGGCAATTTGAGACTAGTACCTCGTTTCAGACAGCTTGGGCCTTACTTGGCCTGATGGCTGCAGGAGAAACAAATAGCCAAGAAGTACGTAGAGGAATCGAATACCTTTTGAACAGGCAAGGAAGTGATGGCTTGTGGGACGACCCATGGTTCACCGCACCAGGATTCCCACGGGTTTTTTACTTAAAATACCATGGATACTCAAAATACTTCCCATTGTGGGCGCTAGCACGATACCAAGCATTTACTCAAAGGGACCTTGTTTGAAT
>JAHELA010000024.1:0-1671 GCA_024644425.1 Nitrosomonadaceae bacterium | reverse complement strand
CTTGAGTACATTACTGCGCCTTGCAAAAGAACTACGTACCGCTCGCTCCACTCTTTCGACAGTAGTATCGCATGCAGGTATGGAGTTAGGAATCCAACCAAATCGTGCTACAAACGTGAATTAGATTATCAAAAATAACTATCACTGAAACCAGATTTGATACTTACACTAATCCGTTCAGTTTACCAATGACGTTTCAAATAAATCGCAATTCTTCACTAATTGAACCGGTACTTTCTCGCCCATCTTATCAAACCATTCTTTATGTAGAGCTAATTCTTGTTTCCATGCGTCCGCGTCTACTTGGTTCAGCTCATCAAATTCTGTCTCGTTAATTTCTACTCCGGTCCAGTCAATATCCTCAAAGCGTGGCATCCAGCCCAACGCTGTTTTATCAGCAGAAACGTTTTTATTTACTCGGTCTACGATCCACTTCAACACGCGCATGTTGTCACTGAAACCAGGCCATATGAATTCACCCTTTTCATTCATGCGAAACCAGTTAACACAAAATATATTAGGAGCTTGTTTGATCACTTTTCCCATCTTCAACCAATGGTTGAAATAGTCGCCTATATGATAACCACAGAATGGCAGCATGGCGAAAGGATCGCGTCGTACAACGCCTTGCTTACCAAAAGCTGCAGCTGTAGTTTCTGACCCTAGCGTAGAAGCCATGTAAACACCGAAGTTCCAGTCTAATGCCTCATAAACTAGAGGCACCGTGGTGGCTCGACGACCACCAAAAATGAAAGCAGAAATCGGCACACCTTTTGGATCTTCCCAAGCAGCATCAATAGAAGGACACTGGCTAGCTGGAGCTGTAAATCGAGAATTAGGATGAGCTGCCTTACGACCAGCTTTACCATCTTCTGGAGTCCAGTCCTTACCTTGCCAATCAATTAGATGTGCAGGCGGTTCCTTAGTCATACCTTCCCACCAAACGTCACCATCATCGGTTAGACCAACGTTGGTAAAAATGCAATTCTCTTTCAAAGTTTTCAGAGCGTTGGGATTAGTTTTCTCAGAAGTGCCTGGAGCAACACCAAAAAAACCTGATTCAGGATTAATAGCATAGAATTGCCCATCTTTACCAGGTTTTATCCAGGCGATATCGTCTCCCACTGTAGTAACTTTCCAATTGTCCAAAGTCTTTGGAGGAATCAACATAGCAAGATTAGTTTTTCCACAAGCGGAAGGAAAAGCTGCAGCTACGTAGCTCTTTTCCCCTGCAGGGGACTCGATTCCAAGTATCAACATGTGTTCAGCTAGCCAACCCTCATCACGCGCCATAGTCGACGCAATACGAAGTGCAAAACATTTTTTCCCAAGTAAAGCGTTGCCACCATATCCTGAACCATAAGACCAGATTTCACGAGTTTCTGGAAAGTGCACTATGTATTTAACGGTTGGATTACATGGCCACTTAACATCTTGAGCGCCTGGTTCCAGAGGCGCACCGATGCTATGCAAGCAAGGTACAAATTCGCCATTTGTTCCAAGCACATCATAAACCGCTTTGCCCATACGTGTCATGATACGCATATTGACTACTACGTATGGTGAGTCACTAATTTCTACACCAATTTGTGCTATAGATGAGCCGAGTGGCCCCATACTAAACGGAATTACATACAAAGTACGGCCATGCATTGATCCCTTAAACAGACC
>JAHELA010000151.1 GCA_024644425.1 Nitrosomonadaceae bacterium | reverse complement strand
CCCCCCCTCAAAATGTGCGGCATCACGAATAGAATGCATACATACTGACGTTATGAAATATAGAATGCTGGGTAATCCTTTGGTGTGCTATTTTGCTAATCCATTTGACAAAGTAATTATGGAAGCAGTGGTAGACAAATTAGTTGAAAGTTTAAGAGAGATCCCTAGGGAACTATATGTCATCTACCTTAACCCAGAACATCGCATTCTTTTCGATAATTCTGGACTATGGGATGTGATTAGTGAAAGTGAAAACAATCTGGAAATAATTAATGAAATGGAGATTTACGTTATCTATCGCTTCCGTTACCAGCCCAATTATAAAAGTGCTCATGCTGGAACAGAAGCAATAACAGAAGTAGAAGAAGAAGAAGTTATATAGCGGCTTATTACTTGACTATCTTTAATCCTGGCATAGCTGTTATCTGTTTATAATCAAATATATGATGAAAAATCGCGATCAGTTTTTGCATTAATAATACCTGATAGACTTGCTGCATTACTATAAACACGCCAGCATCACAGTGGGCTTTCTTCTCTCCCACTGTAATAGTGTTATTTCCTAAATTAATGGCATCTATCCCCACTATATTTAAACAAATCTACAATAATTTCAACTTTCCTCCCCACTATATTGATACTAACTATAATTATACTTATGCTCTTTCCCTACTATAGATCCACTGACTCCACCAAATGCTGTATTTTTTAGGATTATGCTGATATTTGATCCCGCCAATAAATCACTTAAAGTTCGTATCTTGGTAAATTAAGATGCTGACATTTTGCTTAGGCCACATATTTAATTAAAAATGCTCCGTTTCATCACCTTGTCTACGATAGTTATATTTGTAATATTTGTTGGTGCTGTGTATTGGGTTGGCGATATTCTTACAAAACCCCATCGGGTGGTAACGGGTTCACCTCCAAAAGATCTAGATAGTCGTGTGCTAACGTTTCGATCTGGTACAGGCGCAACGTTAAGCGGATGGTTTTTCCCTGGCTTTTCTGGTCGAGGTGCGATATTACTTCTTCACCCCATTCGCTCCAATAAGCGCGATATGCTGCCACGCGCACGTTTCCTGATCCACGAAGGTTACTCGGTTCTGCTTGTTGATCTTCAGGCTCATGGCGAGAGTTCGGGGGAGCGAATTACTTTTGGGTATCGTGAGGCCAAAGATATTGAAGCTGCCACAGAAAAGCTTAAAAACCTGGCTCCTGGTGAAAAAATTGGGGCAATTGGTATTTCGCTTGGAGCTGCATCGTTACTTTTTTCAGATAAACACAGTTCCTATTCCGCAATAGTTTTTGAATCATTATATTCGACGATTGATGAGGCGGTGACAAACCGATTACAGAGCCTTCTTGGATTACCAGGGTCATTACTTACGCCAGTGCTCTTGTCTCAACTTAAATGGCAAATAGGGGTCCCACCAGATAGCCTTCGTCCAATTGATCTCGTTCCACAACTTCAAGTCCCTGTATTGCTTGTGCATGGTACCGAAGATCGTCACACTACACTTTTGGAGGCAGAACAGTTGTATGCGGCTATCCCAGAGCCAAAAGCATTTTATAAAGTACGCGGAGCTGCACACGTCGATTTACATAAGTATGCTGGCAATAAATATGAGCAACGAATAGTTACTTTCTTTGCAAACCATCTGTAATCAATATAACAAAAGAAGAAAACAAAATCTAATCAATAAATTCGCCTGCGAGAATACTATGTAACTCTATGTGCTTTTTTAATATTTTGTTCTAAATCAGTAGCTTACTAATGAGTAAGCTATTACATAAGCTATTATTAATCTAAAACGATCAGACCTTAGTGATGAAAGATAAATAGGAAAATTTACAATGCCTAAAGTTATTCTATTTATATTACTATGTTTTGTAAGCAGTAGTGCAACGGCAAAGTGGACATTTGCATTGAAGTCATCCAATGGAACCATTAGTTACTATATAGATTATAGTTCCATCCAAAAGTCTGGCAATAAGTCTAAAATGAGAATTCTAGTTGATCAAAATCAAGCCATTATAATTAACACTTGGAAAAAAGTTTTTTCATATAAGGCGCAATATGAATATAAGTGTCAGGAAAGACATCAGCGTTTGATCAATAAATTCACTTATTCCGGAAATATGGGAGAAGGTGGTCTTGTTGATTCTTTTGAAGTACCAGAGAAATGGGCGCCGGTAGTCCCTGGGAATGCGAGTGAAGCCCTTCTGATGACAGCTTGCAAAGAGCTGGACCTTATGAAGCTGGACTAAATAAATCTGTTGGTGTCTTGTCACTATAACGAAAAAGAGTAGAAAATTATGAGCCCTAAATCCGAAGATGAAATTAAGGAAAAACTAGCAAATGTAGGAGACTTCCTCAACATGCAATCTGTCTTGCCAGGTGAGGACACTCTTTCATGGGCCGCAGATTGTATCAAATCCTATTTAGGAGGCAAGGAAAAAAGTCTTGACCATGCATTTGGTCTTCATAGCAGCAAACAGAGGTCAACACCAAATAAATCAAGTAAACATGATGACTGGGTTGCTGATGCATTAAAATTAGTTTTAACAAAAACACCAGTAGGGCAAAAGTGGCCGAGCACCGAAGAACTTGCAAAAATAGGGCGTTTTTGTCGACCAGAATGGAAAAACAAGGAGGATATAGAAGATCATTCCATTGCTTCTGAATTAAAACATATACTCTCTCGATACAAGTCAACTGCCATTAACCAGCTCAGCAATAAAATAGAAATAACTGATATATTGAACAAAACAGAAGAATAAGCACCTTTCATGTGAATGGCGCCCTAGGTAAAAATCGAGCTTATCACCTACCTCTTAGGAGATGGCTTTCCTATCGGAATACCCATCGGTAAGCACATGAATATACACCGTTCATGTGCTGGTGTCGCTCTATCTTTATATGAACGGCCTGTATTGAAATTGTACCGCGGAATGTGAATTATTAGAGAGGGATAGCAAGGGGGTTATACCCCCTCATTACTAAATTGCAATGGAAGGGAATAAAATAAGCAAATTCTTATAACCTTATTTCCCTTACGCGCTAAAATAAAAATTTATCTATTCTTTGGCGCTTTCTATTGCTTTGTCAATTTTTTCACCAATTTTTTCTGCTGGTCCCTTATTGGTCAGTCTATCCTTAGCCTCTTCGGCCTTTTTCTTAACATCTTCTATTGCTTTGTCAATTTTTTCACCAGTTTCTTCTGCATTACCCTTATCAAATATGCCCATTATTTTCTCCTCATAGTTTTTCCATCATCAATGAACTTGATAGTGTATTTTACACCTGATTTGTAATCAGAAGGTCCCGAGTTCGACTCTTGGTGTCAGCACCATTAATTACAATGAGTTATATAATTTTACCTATGACTCATTTATTCATTATTGGTTTAATGTAGGGGCCATGTAGGATTTTTCGATCAATGCCAGCCTTACTTTATATGAACGGTCTGTACCGAAGTTGTACCGCGGAATGTGAATTATTGGAGAGGGGTAGCAAGGGGGTTATACCCACTCATTAC
>JAHELA010000150.1 GCA_024644425.1 Nitrosomonadaceae bacterium | reverse complement strand
GTTCTTTTCATGAGCTCAAGACCAGGGACAATAATGCCACCAAGAAATTCTCCCTTGTCTGAAAGAGTGTCGACTGTCATTGCAGTTCCTACATCTACTACTAAGCAGCCTTGCCGTTTTAATTCCCAAGCTGCAATCAAGGCTGCCCAACGATCGCTGCCCAGCAGTGACGGGTCACCATAGTTATTTCGAACACCGCATTGATATTCGAGGGCAGTAATCCATACGGGCTCTACTTCCCAGCATGAAAGTAACTTAGCAAGTGTTGCTTTTGATCTAATATTTGCCACATTAGAGACCATAATAGATTGGGGTTTTGGTAAGTTTTGCCATGCTTGGTGTAATAATAGGACGCTATTCTGGGCAACATTTCCTTCTATTAACCAATTGGAGCCATCATATAGCCCCCACTTCACGCTAGTGTTTCCCGAATCAATCACCATTAAATTGGCCATGTTATTTTGCTTTATATAATTTGATTGTTCCCTCACTAAAACAACGAATTCCCTCTGTGGTTTTTAGTGGTAAAGATCCATCGTTCATGGCACCTTGTACAATACCATTTTGGACTGAGCCGTTAGGTAGGTGAAGGGTAACAAGTTTATTTTCAAACCCATGATGATATATCCATTCATTTCTAAAAGGTTTAAAACCTTGATCTTCAAATTTTTTCAGTATCGCTACTAGATTAATCAATAATCCTGCCATTAGCTTATTACGGTCTAGTGTTTTCCCGGAGACAGAGAACAAGTCTGTTACATTTTGATCTATAAATGATTTTATTTTGTTTGATAATTTGAAATTTAAACCAATGCCAATTACAGCGTAAGTAGGACCTAGCATGTTTCCACGTAATTCGATCAATGTGCCTGCAAGCTTTTGATAGTTTGACATCACATCATTTGGCCATTTAAGTGCAATATTTTTTATTCCCAAAGATTCTAGTGTACGAATGATGGCTATTCCAGCTGCTAGGCTTAAACCGGAGAGGAAGTGTGCTCCCTTTTGGAATCGCCACATGAGTGAAAAAGTGAGGCAGTCACCTAAGCCTGAATGCCACTTCTTTCCATGCCGTCCATATCCATTGGTTTGAAATTCTGTTGCTACTACACTGATTGCATCTGTGCTAATGTTGTTGGGAGGGGTTCCCTTTACGGCTTTTTGAAGTAAAAAGGTATTGGTTGATTTGGTTGTATCAAATACTTCAAGATGAAAGTTTTTTGCTTCCACGCCAAGATGTTTTAGAATCATATCCTTCTTTAGCCATTGCACAGGATCTAGCAGACGGTAACCATCGCGCTCTCTAAGTATCGCTAATCCTATTTTATCCAGCTCACATAAAGCGCCAGATACGTCGGTACGCGACACATCAAAATTCTGGGCAATGGTTGTTTCAGAGTGGAGTTCGCCGTCGCAGAGCAAACGTAAAATGGAGAAAGTAAGTGGTTTCATAATGGACACAGTTTAGAGCAAACTATCTCACCTGTGTCACAGACAATTAATACTTAAAATATTTGGCGTAAAAAATCCTTGGCAAACGGTAGCATTTTATCTGCACTATAATGTTATTCCATTGGCCAAATTCGTCATATCATATTTCGAGAGGCTGATTTGAAAGACAGTTTAAAAAACAAATCTACTAATAAATTACCTGTGTCACATGCTTCCAACTTCATCCGTAACATAGTTGAGGAAGATAATCGTATCAATAGGTGGGGCGGGCGCGTTGAAACTCGTTTTCCGCCAGAGCCTAATGGGTATTTGCATATTGGCCATGCCAAGAGCATATGCCTCAATTTTGGCCTTGCTCATGATTATAAAGGAATATGCCATCTACGCTTTGACGACACTAACCCAGAAAAAGAAACACAAGAGTACGTTGATTCGATACTCGATTCGGTCAAATGGCTTGGGTTTGATTGGGGGGAGCATTTGCACTATTCGTCTGACTATTTTGATAAGCTATACGAATTTTCTGAGTACCTAATAAATCAAGGGAAAGCTTATGTGGATAGTCTTACTATCGAGGAAATTCGTGAACAGCGAGGTACTTTGACCAAGGTAGGCCACAATAGCCCATATCGTGAGCGTTCAGTCACTGAAAACTTAGATCTATTTCGTCGCATGAAACTGGGAGAGTTTGCCGACGGTAGGCATGTATTACGCGCTAAAATTAGTATGGCTTCACCAAATATCAATTTACGAGATCCAGTTATTTATCGAATCCGCCGTAACCATCACCACCGTACAGGTGATAAATGGTGCATATATCCAATGTACGATTACACCCATTGCATTTCTGATGCATTGGAAAATATTACCCATTCAATTTGTACTCTCGAATTTGAAGATCATCGTCCACTCTATGATTGGATCCTGACTCAACTTAAAACATTAGTTAGCTGTCACCCGCAGCAAATAGAGTTTGCACGACTCAAGCTCACCTATACTGTGATGAGCAAACGTATTTTGCTAGAATTAGTGGAAAATAAATTAGTAGCAGGTTGGGACGACCCCCGTATGCCTACTTTAGTTGGGTTGCGCCGCCGAGGTTACACACCTGAATCTATTCGAATGTTCGCAGAGCGTATTGGTGTTAGTAAGGCGGACTCCTGGATAGATATGGGTGTACTAGAAGATTGCTTGCGCGAAAATTTGAACGTGCGGGCACAACGCCGCATTGCAGTTTTGAGACCACTAAAGCTAATTATAGATAATTATCCAGATAGTCTTGAAGAAGAGTGCTTTGCTCCTAATCACCCACAAAAACCTGAGTGGGGAAGACGTATACTTCCGCTATCGAAGACTATTTATATTGAGCGAGAAGATTTTATGGAGGAACCAGTTAAGGGTTATTATCGTCTTGCACCTGGGGCTGAAGTACGATTGCGTTACGCCTATATAGTAAAATGTGTAAATGTGGTAAAAAATTCAAGCGGGAAAATTAAAGAAATTCACTGTACGTACGACCCAGATACAAAAAGTGGTACTAGCGGAGCAAAGATACGCAAAGTTAAGGGAAATATTCATTGGCTATCATCTAAGTATGCTCAGAAGGGTGAGATTCGTCTTTATGACCGCTTGTTCTCTCATCCCCATCCAGAAAGTAGAGATTATACGGCGCATCTTAATCCCCATTCAAAGAAGACAATTTCCGCATTTATTGAATCCTCACTAAAAAAGGCTCAGCCGGAAGAATATTTTCAGTTTGAAAGAAATGGTTATTTTGTTATAGATAGAAAGGATACAAAGCCAGGTAGGCCAGTGTTCAATCGTGCTGTAACACTGAAAGATTCATGGGGGAAGAGAAAATAATCCAGACATTTAGATTTTACTGGAAGACACTTATATGTTTACGTTTGAAGTGGCTTTCATGGCCATAAAAAGATCAGTTATTCCTAGTTAATTATTTTATGCTTGTTTAGCCTGTCACATTTTTCATGTGGATTAGTTGTTTGGGAACGAGAATTAACACGATATTTCTGGTAAGATCAATGCTACATACGCTGATATAATGCGCATTTACAGAGTATAGAGAAACAAAATGAATAGATTTTCATCGAATTGAAACAACAACAAGAAAATAATGTTGTAAAAAAGCAACACTTTTATGACTTAAAACTTT
>JAHELA010000149.1 GCA_024644425.1 Nitrosomonadaceae bacterium | reverse complement strand
GCAGTAGCCAATCAGCGACGGTGCTTGACGTCTCTAATAATCGTATTACACAGATTAAGGTACCTGATGTTGACGGATATTCAGCGGTACAAATTACCTTTGGCAAACGTCGCGCAAACCGGGTTAATAAGCCATCAGCTGGGCACTTTGCCAAAGCAGCAGTGGAAGCAGGGCGAATGTTGAAAGAATTTCATATAATGGAAGAGCAACTGGAAAATCTGAAGACTGGTGCTGTTGTGGGAGTAGATATTTTTCAAGTCGGTCAGAAGGTAGATGTAACTGGAACTACTATTGGTAAGGGTTTTTCTGGCGTGATCAAACGCCATAACTTTTCTTCTAACCGTGCTAGTCATGGCAACTCGAAAGCTCATAATAAACCAGGTTCTATAGGTATGTGCCAGGATCCTGGCCGTATATTTCCTGGAAAACGTATGTCTGGACATTTAGGTAGCGCAAGGCGCACTACTAAGAATCTAGAAGTGCTCCGAATTGATGCAGAGCGCGGTTTGCTTGTTATTAAGGGAGCAATTCCAGGTGCAAGAGGTGGTGATGTAGTAGTACATCCAAGCCTTAAGATGGCAAAAATAAAGGCTTCGCCAACCACCAAAGTTGTTGCAAAAGATGGCGCCAAGAATAGTGGTACACAGACTAGCAAGAAGGCGGGCGCTTAATGGAGCTAAAACTTATCAGCGATAATGGCCAGTCAACTGCAAGTATTTCTGCTTCCGATCTCTTGTTTGGTCGAGAATACAATGAAGCTCTTGTGCATCAGGTAATAACAGCATACTTAGCAAATGCTCGTAGCGCTAATCGCGCGCAAAAGGGACGTTCTGATATTACCAAATCTACTCATAAACCATGGCGACAGAAAGGTACGGGACGTGCACGTGCAGGTATGGCTTCTAGTCCATTATGGCGTGGTGGCGGTAGAATTTTTCCCAGTAGTCCAGAAGAGAATTTTAGTCACAAGTTAAATCGCAAGATGTACCGTGCAGGCATAAGTGCAATTTTGTCGCAGCTAGTGCGCGAGAACCGGTTATCTATTGTAGAAAAATTTATAGTAGATATTCCAAAAACAAAATCCCTGTCACAAAAACTAAAAGATATGGGGTTGAAAGAGGTAATGATTATTACAGATGATGTAGACGAGAATCTTTATCTGTCATCACGTAACCTTCCAAATGTGATGGTAGTAGCGGCAGGACATACCGATCCCGTTAGCCTACTACGTTTTGAGGATGTTTTGATGACTCATGCTGCAGTAACAAAAATTGAGGAGATGTTGGCGTGAACGAAAGAACTTTTAGTCAAGAGCGCTTAATGCAAGTAATACTGATGCCTCAAGTTTCGGAAAAGGCTACATATATTGTAGAAAAGCATAACCAAATAATATTTCGTGTAATGCATGACGCCACAAAGGCCGAGATTCGAGCTGCAGTTGAGTTAATATGGAAATCACAAAAAATAGAAGTAAGTGGCGTGCGAGTCGCTAATATTAAAGGCAAAGAAAAACGATTTGGTCGATTTATGGGGCGCCGTAGTAACTGGAAGAAGGCATACGTAAGTATAAAATCTGGCCAAGAAATTAATTTTTCTGAAACTGCACAAGTGGAAGGTAAATAATGGCGCTCATTAAAGTAAAACCAACTTCTCCTGGACGTCGGGGTGTTGTTAAAGTCGTTAATTCAAGCTTGCATAAGGGGAAGCCCTATTCTGGATTGCTAGAGAAGCAAAGTCGCTCCGCTGGACGCAATAACAGCGGGCATATTACTACCCGACACATAGGTGGTGGCCATAAACAACATTATCGAAAAGTAGATTTTCGTCGTAAAAAAGATGGCATAGTTGCCAAGGTTGAACGGTTAGAATACGATCCAAATCGTAGCGCAAACTTAGCTTTGCTTTGTTATGTTGATGGTGAGCGTTGTTATATTATTGCACCTAAGGGAATTTTAGTAGGAATGCAATTAGTAAGTGGTATAGATGCACCTATCAAAAATGGTAATGCGCTACCATTACGAAATATACCAGTAGGTAGCACAATTCACTGTGTTGAAATATCGCCAGGAAAGGGTGCACAACTTGCACGTTCTGCTGGCGCATCAATACAGCTATTGGCGCGTGAGGGTGAATACGCGCAATTACGTCTCCGCTCTGGAGAAATTCGGAAAGTACACATTGATTGTCGCGCTACAATTGGAGAGGTTGGTAATGAAGAGCATAACCTGCGATCTATTGGTAAAGCAGGAGCGCAACGATGGCGTGGTATTCGTCCGACAGTGCGAGGTGTAGCTATGAATCCAATAGATCATCCTCATGGTGGTGGTGAGGGTAAGACCGCATCTGGTCGTCATCCGGTTAGTCCTTGGGGAACGCCGGCTAAGGGTTATCGTACACGTACCAATAAGCGTACTGATGGCATGATCGTACGCCGTCGTTATTCGAACAAGAATAAGGGATAGTGAATCATGGCACGTTCAATAAAAAAAGGTCCATTTGTTGATTTACATTTGAAAGAAAAAGTGGAAACTGCACGCGCAAATAATGATAGGCGTCCCATTAAAACATGGTCGCGTCGTTCAACAGTTTTACCTGATTTTATCGGCCTTACTATCGCGGTACACAATGGTAAACAACATATTCCAATCTATGTAACTGAGAATATGGTGGGACATAAACTTGGCGAATTTTCTCACACTCGGACTTTTAAAGGGCATTCTGGTGATAAGAAAGTAGCTGCATCTTCACCCAAACCAAAGAAATAGGAGTAGCCGATATATGCAAACATCTGCTGTATTACGTGGTGTACGGTTATCTGAGCAAAAAGGACGTTTAGTGGCAGATCAGATTAGGGGGTTGCCGGTAGATAAGGCTTTGAATCTACTTACTTTTAGTCCGAAAAAAGGTGCGGTTATTATTCGTAAATTACTAGAATCAGCTATTGCTAATGCCGAGCATAATGATGGCGCAGATATAGACGAATTAAAAGTTTCATCCATACATGTGGACCGCGGTCCATCAATGATGCGGACTAGCGCTCGCGCCAAAGGTCGAGGCAACCGGATCATCAAGCCAACTTGCCATATTTTGCTAACTGTTGGTGACAAAGTTGGTGATCGAGAATAGGGATAGCGAAAATATTATGGGACAAAAAATACATCCAACAGGTTTCCGTCTTTCTGTACAAAAAAACTGGTCATCAAAATGGTATGCCAGCAGAAGGAATTTTTCAGTAATGTTGCAAGAAGACATTAATGTGAGGGAGTATCTGAGAAAGAAGCTAGCGCACGCATCAGTTGGTAGGATAACTATCGAACGTCCATCTAAAAATGCTCGTTTCACAATCTACACTTCACGCCCCGGAATTGTAATTGGAAAGAAGGGAGAAGATATTGAAGTTCTCCGTGGAGAATTACAAAAGCAAATGGGTGTTCCGGTACATGTAAATATAGAAGAAATACGAAAGCCTGAGATTGACGCACAACTGATCGCCGATAACATTGCACAGCAACTAGAAAAACGAATAATGTTTCGTCGCGCAATGAAGCGTGCTATACAAAATGCTATGCGTTTAGGTGCGCAAGGCATAAAAATCATGAGTGCAGGGAGATTAAATGGTATAGAAATTGCTCGGTCTGAGTGGTACCGTGAAGGACGCGTTCCGCTTCA
>JAHELA010000148.1 GCA_024644425.1 Nitrosomonadaceae bacterium | reverse complement strand
TTTGCTAGCCATCATATCATATGCTACTTGGTATTCTTTAATTGGAGCATACTTTTCAACGCAATGAGAAGTAAGGGGTTCAAATACTTTCAATACTTGTTTCTTGCCCTTAAGTCTCACACGGCCAACTGGACGTACATTTGTATTGGGGCATTCCTTAAGCGTAGTTTCAGAAATACAGATATTGGTTCCAATAATTTTATTAAAATTTTCTAGGCGTGCAGCAGTATTAACCGGGTCACCTAGGGCTCGGTAATCAAAAATGGTTGAACCGCCAAAGTTTCCTACGACGACTTCTCCAGAATGAATTCCAATTCGTGTCTTACCAAAATCGATACCCTTTTTGGCAAGTTTTTCGATGTAGTTGGTAGCAAAAACATCCATTTCTAGGGCACAAGCAAGAGCGCGAGCACAGTGATCTGGTTGTGGTAAGGGAGCAGAAAACATTATGGCTACTGCATCTCCTACGATACGGTCCAAAGTACCCTCATGTCGGAAAGCAATAGCGATCATTTGGTCTAGATAGTTATTGAGTAATGCCACTGCTTCCCTTGGATCAATGCTTTCTATCAGTTTAGTAAAGTCAGCTAAGTCAGTAAAAATGAAGCTGCATTCCTGTAGCTTGCCTCCTAGTTGCATAGCTTCAGGGTTATCAACTAAATAACTTACCCGGTTAGGAGAAACATAACGTGCAAAGGCATCCTTGATCCAACGATGTTCCCGTTCGCTTATAAAGTGATGTAGCAAGCTACCAAGCACAAATGTAAAGAAGATAATCAGTGCTGGCATAGTTGTATTAAGGAGCAATTCGTAATTGCGAAAGGCAAACCAACTTCCAGCAAATAATGCTACGAGACAGATGATAGTCATACTTGCTGCAAATAGCGCTTTTGTGCGTATCGAAAGTAGTCCAATGAGTAGCCCACCAAAAATAATACATAAAATTTCAGCTGCTTGAGTCCACCTAGGGCGCTTTAGAAATCGCCCTGATAACATCTGTTCAAGTGCTTGTGTATGGATTTCTACACCAGGAACAATACGACCAAGTGGACTAAATCTAAGGTCCATTAAACCTTGAGCGGAACTACCAATCAATACCATGTGACCATCGAGCAACTTTTTTGGAACTTGCCCAGAAAAAATTTTCCAAGCAGGCAAATAACGATTAGGTATATCGCGAGAGTAATGTATCCAAATTTCTCCTTGAGGGGTGGTTGGGATTTCAAACTGACCAATCCGGATTTCTGATAACCCGAGGTTATTTTCTTCAGATTTTAAAACATAATTACGTTCTCCCTGAGCAACACGTAGAGTTTCTGATACCAAGCTTGGTTGCGGTTTGTTGTTAACTTGTAATACTAATGGGACCCGACGGACAACTCCGTCACCATCTGGTATGAAGCTCAGTATCCCAATTCCTTTTGCAGCTTTATTTAGATTAGGAAGTACATTTATCGTACTATCAAAGGTATGTAACCAATTTCCAGGGGGTTCTCCTATATTGATGAAACGGAAAGGGTTAGTTAGTTTTGTTGAAACTGAAGTTAATGTGTCTTCTTTTTTTTGTTTGTTAGTCATAGATTCGTGTTCGACAATAATTCCAAGAACAACGTCAGCTTTATTCAGGCTATTTGCAAATATTTCGTCATGGTCCGGTAGGTTGTTTAGCGTATTACGTAACGAAGTTTCAAGAGGCCATAGTTTAGTCATGGCTTGTGGTGAAGTTCGGTCTGGCTCGGCAAACACTATGTCAAAGCCTATGGCCGCAACTTTTGCGGCGGTAAGTTTTTCTACAAGCTCAGCTATTCTCGTGCGTGGCCATGGCCATTGACCTAGGTGAGCAAGACTTTCTTCGTCTATATCAATGATTCGTATCGGAACTTCGGTATATTCGCGTGGATACCATCGCTGGTATTGATCAAAAAGATTGTTACGTAATGTTTGTAGCGGCAATGGGTCGACTAGTAGAAGTGTCAGACCAAGAGCTACTGAAATAACTGGCAGAAAGATACCAAGGCGTCGCAGCGAGATAATTGTCATTTGTTCAATTAGTGGGCGGTATCTAGCTTACATTTGGGCCATATTTCCTAATATCAATTATTGTTACTCAAATTTCACCTACATCAGTATATCCTGTCACTTTTTGGCATGGTTTTATGAAGTGAGAAAGTTTATATTTAATAGAAGTGCGCCAGTATGATCTGTTTTTGTTGAGCTCAATTTACAAGATGGTTTTCTTTTAGCTTTTGGTAGTCTATCCTATGACAATGAACGAGGCAAAGCCTGATTGACTCACTTGTGTAGGAGAATGCAATGATAAGAATAATTCTGTTGTGCGCCTTACTATTTGCATCTAATGTATGGGCCGATCAGTTACCGATCGGCTATGTCAAAAATATTACCGGAGACGCTTCCATTACGACTAATGGAGATATAATTAAGGCTAGAATTGGTACTCCTATATATAAAAACAGTGTATTGAATACACGTGTCAAGAGCAGAATGGGAATCACCTTAAAGGATGCAACTGTTATTTCATTAGGGCCTGAGACTGAGTTTGCTATAGATGAATATGCTTATGCGCCCGCTCAAAATAAACTCAAATTTGGCAGCAGAATAACTAAAGGTAGTCTTAACTATGTTTCAGGAATCATTGCTAAGTTGCATCCAGAAGCAGTTAAGGTTATTACTCCTAGTGGAACTATTGGTGTACGTGGTACCCAGTTTGCTGTCAAGGTAAAATAAAGCAAAATGAACATTATTTCTCAGATTCTGTTTACATGTAAGGTGTTAACCTATCGCAATATTCTTACTTGCATTTTATGTCAGATGCTCATCGGTTGTGCGTCGTCCTATGTTGTTTTACTTAAAAACCAAGATGGCACGACTGGAGAGTTAGTAGTAAAAGGACAGAAGGGTGAACAAGTTCTCAGCGAAGCAAACCAAGGAGCGCCTCTTGATGGTTCCGCTCCAGCTTCTGTGGTCAGTGAAGACAAGCTGGATAAAGATTTTGGCGATGCGATTGCAGCGCAGCCCAGGTTGCCTGTTAGTTATCTTCTTTACTTTAAAAAAGATGTACTACTGACTAAAGAATCAAGAGCTTTAATTCCAAAAATTATTGCAGAGGCAGCTGAACGTCAGGCCGTTGATGTTTCAGTGATTGGTCATACTGATACAGTTTCTACAATGAAACTTAATGAGAGGCTTTCCCATCAACGGGCCGTAAAAATTATGAGGTTGCTAAAGAAGAAGGGTATCAATTTTCATGATATTACTTTGGAATCGCACAGTGAGCGTAATTTATTAGTCCCTACGCCAGATAACACATATGAACCTCGGAATAGGCGAGTTGAAGTTTTGATTCGTTGATCCAAAAGTTTTTCTGTTTGTATCTCTGCACTAGGTAACGAACAGGATAATTATACTATTCATTGGCATGGGCAGACGTTCTTGATCATGAACGAAGAACTGATGTAATTGAAGTGCTGCCCGCTAGCATGGTTTCAGTTGACATGGTTCATCGCTCGCCGGGAGATTGGCTCTTTTACATTGTCATATCAAGACCATATGATTGCTAGTATGTCCACGCGTTGGTAGGTATTTCCATAATAGCAACTGTGTTTCATGAATAGGCGTTCGTCTATTCATCAATATGTATGGTTTTTTAGAAACAAAAAACTTCAATTAAGCTTT
>JAHELA010000147.1 GCA_024644425.1 Nitrosomonadaceae bacterium | reverse complement strand
TGATTAATCGTCCTAGTGTTCAAGCAGGTTTACGACGATTAGCAAAACTTAATGGCCAGGTTTGGTTCAAGTTAGATAGTGCTACACGTGAAGGAAGGCAGTCTATTAATAATACTCGAATGAGTTCTAGGCAGCTTCGTATCAATCTACAATTATCCACATCATTATGTTCAACTTGGCTTCAAACCTGCGTTTTCAAAACTGATGGTAAACATCCTTCTAAAATCGAAATAACTGCGTATCTTGAGTTTATTGAAAAATTACTGCAGGAAGGTGTTCCTTTACAGGGGGTTTTGTTATATGGACTTGCTCGCTCTTCAATGCAACCAGAGGCGCCACGACTTACAAAAGTTACCCAAAGATGGATGGAGTCGTTTAGTAGAAAGATAAGTGCCCTTGGTTTACCTGTAGAGCAGAATATGTAACATGTTTATACTGGGCTAACTAGATAGAGTTAAATGTCGGAAGTATTCTCTAATTCTAGTAGATACAACTCAATCAAGATTTTTTTAGTTTCGCTTTTTCTTTTAATTGCTTATATAAATTCGGATTCTTAATTTTGAGAAGTCCAGCAACGATTAGATCATCTTTCCGGATTTTAGATAAGTCGATTTTCTCAATGTGTACTAGTCGTACTAGTTCTCTCACTGGCCTAGGTACGTTTCGTCCATTCTCATATCGAGATCCACCACTTTGGGTAACCCCAACTTTATTCCAGAAATCATACTGGCTAAGGTGTAATTTACGGCGAATTTCACCAAGATTGGATATTTCATCAAAAAGCTTCATATTTTAGCTTCTCTACAAACTATATTTTTATGATTATTATTGTACATGTTTAGAGTTCTTTCTGGGAATCAGGTAATATCTATATTTCTTGATTAATTGTGAGGATACATAAGTAATCGTGGCACTTATTGTACAAAAATATGGAGGAACATCAGTAGGAAGTATTGAGCGCATTAAAAATGTAGCTTGTCGAATAGCGAAATTTCAATCCTCGGGCCATCAATTAATAGTAGTTGTTTCAGCTATGAGCGGAGAAACTAATAGGCTTCTTGCTCTGGCTAAGGAGGCTCAGGAAAATCCTGATCCACGAGAGTTGGATGTACTGGTTTCTACTGGAGAACAGGTTACCATAGCTCTACTGTCGATGACTCTTATCGAGATGGGTTTTAAAGCTAGGAGCTATACTGGAGATCAAGTAAGTATACATACTGATAATGCTTATAACAAAGCACGTATACTTAAGATTGATGAAGACAAATTACGAGCGGATTTAGATGCAGGATATATAGTGGTGGTAGCTGGGTTTCAAGGTGTAGATGAAACCGGTAACATTACTACATTAGGTCGTGGTGGATCTGATACCACTGGTGTTGCGCTGGCAGCAGCGCTTAGAGCAAAGGAATGTCAGATTTATACGGACGTGGATGGTGTTTACACTACTGACCCACGTATCGTGCCAGAAGCACGGCGATTAAAAACTATAACCTTTGAAGAAATGATGGAGTTGGCAAGCCTTGGTTCCAAGGTTCTACAAATACGCTCCGTTGAATTTGCAGGTAAATATAAGGTTAGATTGCGAGTGCTATCAAGCTTTAAAGAAGGAGGCGAAGGCACTTTAATAACTTTCGAGGAAGATGATAATATGGAGCAGGCGATAATTTCGGGCATTGCTTTTAACCGTGACGAGGCAAAGATCACTGTATTAGGTGTACCAGATCGTCCAGGTATCGCGTACCAGATTCTTGGCCCAGTAGCCGATGCAAATATCGATGTAGACATGATCATCCAGAATGTTGGTGTCGACGGTACGACAGACTTTTCATTTACTGTGCATCGTACTGAGTTTGCTAGAACTATGGGGATACTCAAAGATCAGGTACAGCCTCATATCGGTGCCCGAGACGTGGTTGGAGGTGACAAGATAGCCAAGGTATCTATAGTGGGTGTAGGCATGCGCTCATATGTTGGTATTGCTAGTAAAATGTTTCGTTCTTTAGCGGAAGAAGGTATTAATATTCAAATGATTTCTACCTCTGAAATAAAAATTTCCGTGATTGTAGACGAGAAATACATGGAGCTTGCAGTACGGATACTTCACAAGACATTCGAATTAGATCAAGCACCTTAAATTTCATCTAAAATCGTATGTTAGTTTGACCGAGAAGTTGTAAACCGCTATTCTGTCGCCTTTTCTTGTGGAGAGGTGGCCGAGTGGTCGAAGGCGCTCCCCTGCTAAGGGAGTATAGGCCTAAAAGCTTATCGAGGGTTCGAATCCCTCTCTCTCCGCCGCTATGTGCCATTAATATATTGATTAATATAATATATTCCTATATATTTAGTTATATAACCCTCATTTAATCCCACATTATTAATCTGCTAGGGTACATATTTTTACCCTATTAAAGCAAATAAATTTACCTAATTAGACGCAATTTTATAATCCTTTTGGAGGTGTGCCATATAATACCTATACGGTTGCAGGACAACGGGGTGGCTCCCGTTGAAACATTAGCCTTTCAAGCCGGTTGATGTTTTTACAAGCAGGGATGGCTCCCTGCCGCAGGAATCGCTTCCTGTTGCTATGGGGTTCCCTAGTTATTGGGAATAACAGAGGTGTTGAAATCCAGAACACCAAAGGTATCGAGGCTTGCATAAGCATAGCTATGCTTATGCGGGCCTTTTTGCTTTCTGCTACTGGTGTATAAGGCTAGCTAACTCTAGTGTTTAGAATTGGTATGCGAAATGGACGAAAGAAACTACGAGAAATCTGTGGAGCAAAGAATAGAAAAGGTTTACCTTGTCAATGCAAGCTGTTACTGAAGGGCGGCAAGTGCAAATTCCATGGAGGCATGAGTACCGGGGCTAAAACACTAGAAGGGAAAGAACGATCTATTGCAGCTTTAAGGAACGGTTGGGCTAAATGGCGTTTAAAGGTTATAGAGAAAGCTTCTACCTCATAACACGCACGCACATCATGTGCGCGGGATACACTTAATAGCAATGATATACCCTATCTATTGCATTATCTTTTCCTAAGCTAGTGGATTTGGAGATGGGTGATGTTGATTATTAAGATAATTCCAGGATGGAAATTTAAGGGAATGAGTATATAGACATGAATAAAAGTCCTGATTTTAAAATATATAGAGAAGACTGGTATTTGCTCATGATTTTTATCATGATGGCTGTTGCCATAGTGATTAAATCTTATTTTCATCCAGATGGATACTTAACCTTTGATTCAACACGCTACTTAGGGCTTGCACAAAACCTTTTAGAAGGGAAGGGCTATTATGTTTCAGCTTATGGCAGCACTGGACAAGACAGAGAATTTTTTGCAGCTTGGCCAGTTGGCTACCCTACAATTATTTTCGTTGTTGCAAAACTGACAGGACTTTCTGTTTTTTTGTCATCCAAATTCTTAAATATTATTTTTATAGGAATTATATTAGGAATATTTAGATATTTATTTAAACATAATGCATATGTGTATGGGCTAATTCTTTTATTTTCATCTTATATTGAAATATTCTCATTTGCATGGAGTGAAACTATTTTTATTGTGGCATTGGTTTGGTTCGCTGCATCAGTCTACCTTTTTATGGTAAATCCTAAAAGAATCTCACTACTATATTTTTCTATTATGATGGCATCACTCTTACTGTTTATGTCCAGGTATATAGGTGCATTTAGCTTTGGCCTGAT
>JAHELA010000146.1 GCA_024644425.1 Nitrosomonadaceae bacterium | reverse complement strand
CTTGCTACTATGAATGACCTGTCTCTGAAGGTTAGTGAGGTCGACATCATCATTGTCACAAATTATAAGATTACCAATACCACTAGCCGCAAGATACATTGCAGTCGGCGAACCTAGACCGCCTAGGCCGATAATTAGCGCACGAGATTTGGCTAGTTTTTCTTGGCCATGTACGCCGATTTGCTGCAAAAGAATGTGGCGACTGTATCGTAATAACTGATCGTCGTTCACAATTTACAATGAATTTATATTTTCAGTTCTCTGCACTCTTAGTTAGTAGCTTTCGCAGATTCATTCTTTGGTTTTGAAATACCTTTAAAATGGTTCATTGCTTGAATCAGTAGCAAATCATTGCTAGAGCCAAGAACTATTGGCGCTTCATCTTGCTTGCTTTTGTTGTCATTACCATTTGGTTTAGACGTTCCATTTTCTTGATTTAATATTATTTTCGCTTCATCAATATGTTTATTCTCTTCGTCTCGTCCATTAGAGAGATGGCCTTCCAGATCTGCTTCGCGTAAACGTCCAGTTTCATCTCTTGCTGATTCATCCAAAATGTCTGGCGTAATTCCCTTCGCCTGGATAGCCTGTCCATTAGGTGTATAGTAACGTGCAGTCGTTAGTTTGATGGCAGTACTGTTACCTAATGGCAGTATAGTTTGTACTGAACCCTTGCCAAAGGTTTGAGTGCCCATAACTACAGAGCGCTTATGATCTTGTAATGCACCTGCAACAATCTCTGAGGCTGAAGCTGATCCACCATTTACTAAGGTTATCATGGGAACAGTCTTGACTTCAGGTGGTAATTTTTTCAAATAATCTCTTTTTATATTACGAAGATAGTATTCAGGGCTGGCCTTGAGCTTCATCTTAGCATCATGGGTGCGTCCGTCGGTATAAACTACTAGTGAATCTGATGGTAAGAAGGCGGCGGACACTGCTACAGCTCCATTAAGCAAGCCACCAGGATCATTTCGTAGATCGAGTACTAGTCCTTTCATTGGTACTGGGCTTTCTTTAAACAATTTTTCTATTGCCTTAGCTAGATTTTCCCCTGTTTGCTCCTGAAACTGTGTTACACGTATGTAAGCATAACCAGGTTCAATCATTTTAGATTTTACGCTTTGAATTTTAATTATGGCGCGTACTATTTTAAATATAATTGGTTTAGCTTCACCCTTGCGTATTACACTGATATTAATGGGAGTATTAGGCTTGCCTCGCATAATTTTAATAGCATCGCTAAGCGTCATTCCTTTCACTGCTGTATTGTCTAGCTTAATGATGAGATCTCCAGATTTCATGCCAGCATGAAATGCAGGTGTATCTTCAATCGGCGAAATTACTTTTACAAAACCATTTTCCATACTTACTTCAATGCCAAGTCCACCAAATTCTCCTTGAGTGCCAATTTGCAACTCTTTATAGGCATCCACGTCCAAATATGCTGAATGAGGATCAAGTCCAGTTAACATGCCATTGATAGCTTCAGTAATCAACTTTCCATCCTCAACTTGTTCTACATAATTCATTTTGATTCGGCCAAATACTTCGGTAAATGCACGCAACTCTTCAACCGGAAGAGGGAGCGTAATATTTTTTGTATCTTTGTTAGCCACAGCAGAAAAATTAAGACTGAGCATTATCCCTGCAACTGCACCAATAAGTAGCAGACCAAATTTTTGAAGTATGTTACGCATTACACTTTCTCCTGACTCGTCAGCTTTAATAATATTATTTACTTTAGTTTAACCCATTTCAATGGATCAAATGGCTTGCCTTTATAACGTAGCTCAAAGTATAGACCAGGATCCGGGTTGTTACCGCTATTTCCAACAGTTGCTATGGTATCACCACTATGTATTGTATCACCTACCTTTTTGATTAGGATGTGATTATTACCATAAAGGCTCATATATCCGCTACCATGGTCTATAATAAGAATATTGCCAAATCCTCGTAGCCAATTAGCAAAGACTACCTCCCCATAAGCAACGGCTTTGACATTCTTACCGATAGATGAACGAATAAATAAACCTTTCCAAGTAATTCCTCCATTTGAGCGTCGACCACCAAAACGATTAATTATCTCCCCATGTATAGGCAAATTTAAGGCACCTTTTAATGACGAAAATGCCTTTTTATACACCCGTGAATCAGACAAACTTTTGTCATCTAATGTTGCGGAATGATCTTTTTGTGGGGGGACTTTATTCTTACCAATTTTTTCAACTAAGCGCGAAAGGCGTTTTTCATCTAGCTTAAGTTTACTAATCTTAAGTTTCCCCTGATCAACTTCTTTAGAAATCGTCGTGAGCAGCTTTCTATAATTGATTTCTTCCTGCTCTAATAGTTCCTTTTGTTCTACTTGTTTTTGCTGAATTAATGTAATTTCTAATGTTTTTTCACTGCTTTCATGTACTAATGTACGAAGTTTTTCAAGGTTAATTCGTAAAGTATTGATGCCATTTACTCGCGCACGGGAGAGATAGCCGTAGTAATGCATTTCACGTGCTACTTGGCTTGGGTTCTGTTTATTAAGTAGTAATCTGAAGTATTTATGTCGACCATCGACGTATTGCTGATAGAGGAGCCTACTGAGATGAGTTTGTTGGCTTTGAATTTTACTTTTGATCAGATCAATTCTCTTTTGTAGGTGATCAAGTTTTTTTTCTACCTCATATTGTTCGTGTGTAAGCTTAGTTAGTTTACGGCTAATTTTTTCAATCGCCTGTTCTGCTCCATGTAGAGAGTCTGTTACTTCCAATCTTGATTCTTCTTTACTTTCAATATCTTTTTGAAGGGATTCAATACGATCACGCAGTTTTCCTAAGTCAATATTACTATCTTCAGGATCAGCGTAGAGTACGTTTGGAAGCATCAATATGCAAAGTAGAATGAGTCTAGAAAAATTATTCAGCCATATATTAGCGAAAATTACTATTGTAGATTTTAACTGTGCCGTCACGTAGAAAATACCATGTATTTACATGGCCATAAGGATTTTTAGAAAATATACTGAACTACAAACATGCCTATGCATTTTGTGGTTTTATTTTACAGATAGCTCATGAGTTAGATAGTACTTTTCCCTGGTTTGCCACTGCTTGTTTGGCTTTTTCAATCTCTGCTTGATCACCTAAGTAGTAATTTTGAATAGGCTTCATGTTATCGTCAAGCTCATAGATTAGAGGAATTCCAGTCGGGATATTTAGTTTCAGGATCTCTTGATTCGAGATGTTATCAAGATGCATTACAAGTGCTCTTAATGAATTGCCATGGGCGACAATGATGACGCGTTGACCAGATTGGATTATAGGAACGATGGCTTCACTCCAGTAAGGCAGGAATCTGGCAACCGTGTCCTTAAGGCATTCGGTTAGAGGAACGTCTTTCTTGGGCAAATTCTGGTAGCGTGGATCAAGTCCAGGGTTGCGGGTATCATTGGAAGTTAGCGTGGGGGGTTGAATATCATAGCTGCGTCGCCAAATTAAAACTTGTTCTTCACCGTATTTAGCTACCGTCTCAGCTTTATTTAATCCTTGTAGTGCACCATAGTGCCGTTCGTTAAGTCGCCATGAATGATGGATAGGAATCCACATTTGATCCATTTCATCGAGTGTAATCCAAAGTGTTCGAATGGCACGTTTTAATACAGAGGTAAATGCAATATCGAATACGAAACCTTCTTTTCGTAATAATCTGCCAGAATTTCTAGCTTCTTC
>JAHELA010000145.1 GCA_024644425.1 Nitrosomonadaceae bacterium | reverse complement strand
TTTGGTGTAATGAGAGCGCGTGAGTTTGTAATGAAGGATGCCTATTCATTTCATGTTGATATTTTGAGTCTGAAAAAAACATATCAGATTATGTATGATGCCTATAGTCGAATATTCAATCGCTTAGGATTAAGATTTAGTATAGTAGAAGCTAATACGGGAGCAATTGGTGGTAGTAGTTCTCATGAGTTCCACGTATTGGCAGATTCTGGTGAAGATTGTATTGTTTTCTGTCCAAGCTCAAACTATGCGGCCAATATCGAGTTTGCGGAAGCGCTGCCATCTGAAAAATTACGTGAGGAAGCTAATAATCCTTTGCAAAAGATTGCAACACCCGAAAAAAAAACCTGTGAGGAAGTAGCAGAATATCTGAAAGTTCCAGTACAAAAAACTGTAAAAACTTTAGCAGTGATGGTAAATGATGAAATGATTTTATTGTTATTACGTGGTGACCACAGTTTAAATGAAATGAAAGCCAGCAAAATTCCTTTACTAAATAATTTTCGCTTAGCAAGTGAGGAGGAAGTTCTTAAAAGAACTGGTTGTGGTACGGGGTATACGGGACCAATAGGGCCGGAGCTACCCATTATTTCAGACAAAGCCGTCGTGGGAATGAGTGACTTTATTTGTGGCGCAAATGAAGTCGGCCACCATTTTACTGGCGTTAATTTTGGTCGTGATGTTAAAGAACCTGACCACGTGTTCGATATTCGTAATGTAGTTCCAGGAGATCAATCTCCTGATGGAAAAGGTAAACTAGAAATCTGTAGGGGTATAGAGGTTGGGCATATATTCCAGTTACGTACGCATTATTCAGAAGTGATGAAAGCAAATTATCTTGATGAATCTGGTCAATCGCGACCCATGGAAATGGGTTGCTACGGAATCGGTGTATCTCGTATCGTGGCGGCTACTATTGAGCAGAATCACGATGAACACGGTATTATTTTTCCGGTTGAAATGGCGCCATTTCAAGTTGCTATCGTTCCTATAGGTATGAATAGAAATGAAGAGGTAAGAACCGAAGCAGAAAAACTATATATTGGACTATCTGCTGTTGGCATTGAGGTGTTGCTAGATGATCGTGAGGAGCGTCCAGGTGCGATGTTTGCTGATATGGAGTTGATTGGAATTCCCCATCGCATTGTCATAGGTGAGCGTGGTTTGAAGGAAGGAAATGTCGAATACCAAGGTCGATGCGATGATAAAAATCAGGTGATCGCTCTCCAAAATATCATTAATTTTATAAAATCAATAACATGCAAAAATTAGTCGGGGTAGCTCTATTTTTATTTCCTGTATTTGCCCTAGCTGGGGCCCAAATGTATGAACCGCTCTCTGCAAGTGTTAGAGCAGGTATGCAAATTAATGTATCTGATAAGCCTGTTAAACGCCAACAATTTGTATCTTTGTTTGCATCTGAGAAAAAAGCCATGGCATGGCTAGCTGCCATGTCTAAGAAACTTGAAAAGCGTATGCCTAATCCAAAAGAGCGTGTTGATTTCTTAATGACAGTTTATTACGAAGCTACTCGTCTTGCTTTAGATCCACAATTGGTCCTAGGAATTATTCAGGTTGAAAGTGGCTTCAAGAAGTATGCTTTGTCAAGCGCTTACGCATATGGTTATATGCAGGTTATGCCATTCTGGATAAAGCTAATTGGTGACCCTGACGATGATCTTTTTCACATGCGTCATAATCTACGCTATGGCTGTACAATCCTTCGGCATTATCTCAGAATTGAGAAGGGGAATTACTTTCGTGCGCTTGGACGGTACAACGGAAGCCTAGGAAAAGCATCTTATCCTAACTTGGTACTAAGTGCGTGGCATGGAACCTGGGCTTATCCGTCATAACCAACAATAGATTCATGCCAAGATAAACAAAGTGGCATAAGTAATTTATACCTGAGGATGTGCTCTCTCGAGTTTACTATGTAGCTTATTGAGTGCACTGAGGTAAGCTTTGGCAGAAGCCACGACAATATCAGTATCTGCTCCATGGCCATTTACGATGCGCCCCGATTTCTGTAACCGAACAGTTACTTCACCCTGAGAATCAGTCCCGCTAGTAATGTTATTTACTGAATACAACTGTAAATCAGCGCCACTAGAAAGAATTTTTTCAATTGCTCGAAAAGTGGCATCAACTGGTCCACTACCATCTGACTTTGCATGTAGCTCTTTACCTTCTTCTGCGATAACAATATTTGCATAAGGAGTTTCACCAGTTTCGCTATGTGCGGTCAGAGATAGAAGTTTATAGTGTTCTTGTAAAGTCAAAGCTTCATCTGAAACTAGTGCATGCAAATCTTCGTCGAAAATATCGTGTTTTTTGTCAGCCAATTCCTTGAAACGCATAAACGTTGTATTAAGTACTTCTTCTGATTCTAGTTCGATACCAAGGTCCGCTAAACGATTACGAAACGCGTTACGTCCAGAGTGTTTTCCTAGTGACAGTTTGTTTGCGCCCCAACCAACATCTTCAGCGCGCATAATTTCGTATGTTTCACGGTGTTTGAGGACGCCATCTTGGTGTATGCCGGCTTCATGAGCAAAGGCATTTGCGCCGACAATAGCTTTGTTAGGCTGTACAGGGAATCCAGTAATGCCCGAAATAAGTTTACTGGCTGGTACGATGTGAGTAGCATCAATGCGAGTGTCACAAGGGAATAGATCCTGACGAGTTCGAACCGCCATCACAATTTCTTCAAGAGAGGCATTTCCTGCGCGCTCTCCTAAACCATTGATGGTGCATTCAACTTGTCGTGCACCATTTAATACAGCTGATAAAGAATTAGCAACTGCTAGACCTAGATCATTGTGACAATGTACTGAGAATATTACTTTGTCAGAATTAGGTATACGTTCATAAAGAGTGTGTATTAGCCCACCAAATTGTTCAGGCATAGTGTAGCCTACAGTATCAGGAATATTGAGGGTGGTGGCTCCAGCCTTGATAACTGCTTCTAGTACACGACAGAGAAAATCAATATTTGTACGCCCTGCATCCTCGGGCGAGAACTCTACATTGTCAGTAAATTGGCGCGCCCATTTTACAGAATCTACGGCTTGCTTCAGCACTTGATCAGGAGACATACGTAATTTCTTCTCCATGTGAATTGGCGATGTAGCAATGAACGTATGTATGCGTGCCGAATTTGCATTCTTCAATGCTTCACCAGCTCGATTAATATCTTCTCTAGTAGCACGGGCTAAACCACACACGGTGCTACCTTTAATAGCATTAGCTACTGCTTTTACTGCATTGAAATCACCGTTAGAAGCGGCTGGGAATCCGGCTTCAATAATATCGACTTGCATACGTTCTAATTGTCGTGCAATACGAACCTTCTCTTCCTTGGTCATTGATGCGCCAGGGCTTTGTTCGCCGTCACGTAAAGTTGTATCAAAAATGATTAAATGATCTTTCATTCTTTCTTCCTCATGAATCTATATTATATATAGAAAGAAGTTTGAGTTGATATACAGAATCATAGAAAAAGATTCTGCTAAGTTAGAATTTGGAAAATGTTGTAATTAGTCAGCGCGCAGGGCGCAGTAGCACGCTAACCGGGAGTAGAAAGGTGTGTGGAAGATAAAGCCAGAAGTATTTATTAACTTGTTTCATGATATCAAATATAAATGGTTTTTTTGCTTTGTGCAATAGAGATTGGCTTCAGTCTTTTATATACCGGTATTTTTTTTCTTTTTTTTCCATCGCCACAACCACATTATGTAACCAGATAATGCGTAC
>JAHELA010000023.1:8636-15315 GCA_024644425.1 Nitrosomonadaceae bacterium | reverse complement strand
TGATAGAAAGGATACAAAGCCAGGTAGGCCAGTGTTCAATCGTGCTGTAACACTGAAAGATTCATGGGGGAAGAGAAAATAATCCAGACATTTAGATTTTACTGGAAGGCTTTATATGTTTACGTTTGAAGTGGTTTTCATGGCCATAAAAAGATCAGTTATACCCAGTCAATTATTTTATGCTTGTTTGGCCTGTCACATTTTTCATGTGGATTAGTTGTTTGGGAACGATAATCAACACTATATTTCTGGTAAGATCAAATGCTACATACGCTGATATAATGCGCATTTACAGAGTATAGAGAAACAAAATGAATAGATTTTCTTCGAATTGAAACAACAACAAGAAAATAATGTTGTAAAAAAGCAACACTTTTATGACTTAAAACTTTAAAATATCTTGATTTTCCTTGCTATATCTTGCTGTCTTAGGCACAATTCTAACAACCTCTTCACTTTGGAGGGGTGATGCCGTATACAAAATATTAATGTTGTAAATGAAGGGTAGAGAATTTGATTTGTTTTTATTACTCACTAGGGAGGCTGTCACAATGAAGTTAAATCAAATTAAGAATAAATTATTGCATACGGGGGTTGCTGTCGCACTAGTTGCGGGAATGTCAGCAGTTACACTGCCCAGTGCATATGCGGGTGGTAAGATCGCCATAGACGATACTAAGTGGATAAGCCTTGGTATGGGTATGCGTGGTGGTTATAATGCCATACAAGATCAATCAGCTAATACGTTTGATTACAGTAACGCATTTAGTATCTATAACTTGCGTTTGTACATAGCCGGTCAGGTTCATGAGTACATCAAGTTCGCGATTAACACAGAATGTTTTAACTGCTTTATTGGCGGAGGGGCAAGCGACTTTGGTGGTAACTCTCAAATTGGCCTACTTGATGCGATCGCAAAGTTCGAGTTTAACAAGTACGTAAATTTATGGGCTGGACGCACGTTGGCTAATACAGAACGTGGTGAGTTGAATGGTCCTTTCTACCATGCAACCTTTGAAGGGTTTAAGACACCATTCTTTCCTCAAGACTTTAGTGGGAACTTTCCCGGAGGCTTTCTTGGAGCTAGCGCTCTAGGTGGTGGAGTAGGTCAAGCTGGACTCTATGGTCGTGATAATGGTGTAGTCTTCTGGGGTGAACTAGGTGTACCTCAACCATGGGGAACTGACGGTCAATTGCAATATTCTGTCGGTGTGTTCACTGGTTTAAGAAACACTGTGGCCGTTGGACCAAACCAATCAGACAGCGCGAGCTGGGCTGGGCGCCTCACCTACAACTTCCTTAATCCTGAGAGAAACCCAGGGTATTACACTAGTGGTACCTACTACGGTGGAGCCGGTGATATTCTCGCGATTGCTGTTGGTGTAAACCATCAGGCAGATGGTGCGGGTAGCTTCAATAGTCGTTCTGACTTTACTGGTCTTGTGACAGATATCTTGTTTGAAAAGGTACTCGATAACAATATGGGTGTACTCACGTTTAATGGTGAGTACAAACGCTTCTGGGCAAACTATTCTGCTTTAGCGTTTGCTGATCCGACAGGTTGCTTCTGTATGTTTAGAGGCCAATCATGGACTCTGTATGGCTTGTATCTAATCCCACATAAAGTCGGGATAGGTCGGTTCCAGCCTTACGGAAGGTTTACCAGTGTTCAGCCGACATCAAGTACCAAGCGTACAGAAATTGAAGGTGGTGTGAACTATGTTATAGATGGTCATAACGCTCGTATTTCAGCGTTCTACCAACATGGCGATCTGTTTACCAAAGGCCTAAACTATGCACCTAACGCACTAGGTAAAACAGTCGATAAGTTCACGGTAGCTTTCCAACTTCAAATATAAGAAAGGTGGGTTTTAACTAAAATCTCTATCCTTTTTAAAGCCGAAACCCATATCTGGGTTTCGGCTTTTTTTTCCTTCTTTTTATATTTGGTTTAGTCTAGAGGTGTATTTTCTATAGTGGGGAAGAGTGCCCCGGAAACTATAGAGAATTTAGTCAACTTTTCTTAATACATTTATTAAGTAAATTAAGTAAATAATTTTGGTTCGTCTACATTTTCTTCTAGTAAAACGTATTTTTTTATCCATCCTACTACACTGTCTAGCCCCTCAAGTGTCATTAGATTTGTAAACACAAAAGGACTACCTTTACGCATTCTTCTTGCATCGGCTTCCATAATCTTAAGGTTTGCTCCTACAAATGGAGCCAAGTCAATCTTGTTTATTACTAAAAGATCAGAGCGGGTGATACCAGGGCCACCCTTGCGAGGTATCTTTTCGCCCTCAGCGACGTCAATTACAAAAATGGTGACATCTGCTAGGTCGGGGCTAAATGTTGCGGAAAGATTGTCTCCACCACTTTCTATCATCATCATTTCGATGTCTGGGTGCCGACTAGACATATCATCAATGGCTTCAAGGTTCATACTTGCATCCTCACGAATTGCAGTGTGGGGACAGCCGCCTGTTTCTACTCCAATAATCCTATCTTTTGGCATCAAGCTATTTTTAGTCAAAAACTCTGCATCTTCTTTTGTATAAATATCATTGGTAATTACGCCAATGCTGTAATCATCATGAAGCGCTCGAGTTAGGCGTTCAATCAGTGCCGTCTTTCCCGAACCTACAGGGCCTGCCACACCAATTTTTACATATGTTCTGGTTTTTTTCTCAGTCATTTCTAGTCACTCCAATAACAACAATTAAGTTTAGGACATATATAAACGTGAGTACAGGTGTTCATGTTGCATACATCGCATGTCCAAACCAATGTCTAATAGTCCTATCAAAGATCGATCTATTTCTAAAGTCTCTGTTACAAGTTTGGTGATAATAGGTTGCAACTTAAACATGATATCCTGTCCATCTAGCTGCCCTAACGGAATAAGCTTAACGCTGTTTGTAACTAGGCTAACGGCAGTGTTGTAATAGTAGGAGTACAGAGTTTCTTCTAATGGGATACCAAGTAAAAAAGCACAAAGCCCAAAAGCGATACAGTAGTGACCAGAAGTTTCATTCTTTATAATAGCGGCATCGTATTTATACATTAACTCGTGATCCTGCTGTCTCTTAAAAATTTTAATAAGTCTCACACCTAATTTTTGACTTGCTTGTCTAATCTCTTTTGCACATTTAAGTGCAGTACATTCTTGGTCCAAAGTAATAATTTCATTAAAGCTATTTCTATCAGCAGCCTCATAAGCCAGACGAACAAATGAGGCATCATTATATTTTACATTTGAGCTCAAATTTTCAATAATAAAGAGCTCGGCTGACGCTGTGTCATGCACAATATTTAGTTGTACGTAGGTTTCTAATCCATGTGAGTGAGAAAACCCACCAATAGGTAATGTAGGATCAGATAAATGTAATAATCTCCCTATAAAATTATTTTTCATTTGTGAGTTTTGATACAGAGCTGATAATTTTCATAGACAATGATTCGTCATTATGTTTATGAGTATGTGAATGTCCGGCATCTGTTGATTTAAGCATGTTTTTCAACTGTCTCATTTCTTTTATTGGTCGATAGCCATTTGTGGCTAACCAACGAAATAATGGTTCTTCAAAAGGGATTAAGACCTGATCATTTTGAATGAAGATAGGTATATGTTTGTTCCCAATTTCATAACATACCGTGCCCATTTCTAGTAATGAAGTGGGTTCTATCACTATTGCCTCACATTCTCTAATATTAATTACAATAGCTTTTTTATTATCCATAAAAAGGATGTCATCTTGAGACAATCGTTGCCCTTCCTTTAGAAATTTAATAGCAATTTTTGTTCCACTATTTGTTACTTTACTCTGGATACGCTTAGATGTCTCAAACCATTCTAAATCTAAATAGTCAATTTCTAATTCACCAAGCGGTATATCGTTTTTATTGCCAACTATTTCGTTAATAATCATAACTAATATATTCTACAAAAATTGTTAAAATCCCTAGTTCATGTATGTTACCAGTATCTTATTAAACGGTTGGAACTCTAATAGGGTTGTTTTATCAGTTGATATACTTTTATATCAGGCTGTAATTGGTGTGAATATAGCTGGACTATTTTTATCAAGCAAACCATTTATTATGAGTCCTAATTTACAGGAGGGAAGCAGAAATATTCTTTGTATCAAGTAAGCAGTTGTTGCTAATTTAAATAAAATAAGCTGAATTACTTCTTTTTGACAAGCGAAAGTTATTCCCGCTACTCTTACGAATGATATTTGACAATTACCTATTTGGCCGTCTTGTGTAACTAATAACAGACAGGAATTTTTTATTTCTAACTCGGTACTAGCGGATAGGGTCGTGCACTGTAACTAATTTCGTGCCATCCGGAAAAGTTGCTTCTATCTGTATATCATGGATCATTTCTGCTACGCCTTCCATCACATCTTCTTTTGTTAGAAAGGTTGCACCTAACTGCATTAATTGAGCAACAGATTTGCCATCACGTGCAGCCTCCATTAGCTCGCTACAAATCAATGCAATAGATTCGGGGTGATTCAATTTTACGCCCCTTAACTTTCTTTTCTTAGCTAATTCTCCAGCACTGTGTAGCATTAGCTTTTCAATTTCACGAGGTGTTAAATGCATAGCTCCGCCAATTTTCAGAAAATAAATTCGTAAATTAATTAAAATAAGAAATAGCGCTGTGCTAGCGCTATTTCCTTAGCTGGTTCACAAGATATCTTCACGCCGTCCACTTTTACTTCGTGGTTTTCAGGGTTTACAGAAAGTTCAGGTGTTTTATCATTATGAATCAGGTCTTTCTTTCCAATAGTTCTACAGTTAGATACTGGCAGAACTATTTTTTGTAGTCCATATTCTGCCACAATTCCTTTGTCTATTGAGGCTTGAGAAACGAAAGTTGCGCAAGTTTTATATAATGCGTTGCCATATGCGCCAAACATATTACGGTAAATCACTGGTTGAGGTGTGGGAATAGAAGCATTTGCATCCCCCATCTTGCTTGCTATAATCATTCCCCCTTTGATAATTAGCTCTGGTTTAACACCAAACATAGCAGGGCTCCATAGAACAATATCAGCCATTTTACCTGGTTCAATTGATCCTACGTATTCTGAAATACCATGCGTAATAGCAGGGTTGATAGTGTATTTGGCAATGTATCTTTTAACACGAAAATTATCATTATTCTTCTTCTTATCTTCCTCTAACTCGCCAAATTGTTTTTTCATTTTGTCTGCAGTTTGCCATGTACGGCAAATAACCTCACCTACACGACCCATTGCTTGAGAATCTGAAGACATCATACTGAAAATACCTTTATCGTGCAGAATGTCTTCTGCTCCCATCGTTTCTGGACGAATGCGTGAATCTGCAAAGGAAACGTCTTCCGGAATGTTTCTACTTAAGTGATGGCATACCATTAACATATCCATATGCTCATCAAAGGTATTAACTGTGTATGGGCGGGTTGGATTTGTAGAAGATGGTAATATATTTGGGTACATTGCTATTTTGATTATGTCCGGCGCATGACCACCTCCAGCTCCTTCTGTATGGAAAGTATGAATTACTCGCCCATTAATAGCATTTACAGTATCTTCTACAAAACCTGCCTCATTCAATGTATCAGTATGAATGGCTACTTGCACGTCAAATTTATCAGCAGTATTTAAACAAGAGTTGATAACAGCTGGTGTTGAGCCCCAATCTTCATGAATTTTTAGACCACAAGCGCCAGCTTCAACTTGTTCTGCGAGAGGAGCTTCGGTTGAGCAGTTTCCCTTACCAAAATACCCAAGATTCATGGGGAATGCTTCAGATGCTTCAAGCATTTTCTGGATATTCCATTTGCCAGGGGTTACCGTTGTAGCATTGGTCCCATCTGCCGGACCAGTACCACCACCCATCATCGTTGTTATACCACTGAATAAGGCGGTCTCAATTAAAGTAGAGCTAATAAAGTGAATATGGGCATCCATTCCGCCGGCGGTAGCTATGAAACCGTAAGCACCGTGAACTTCAGTAGAGGCACCAATTACCATGTTAGGAGAGATGTCATCCATCATATCTGGGTTTCCAGCTTTACCTATACCAACAATTTTACCATCTTTAATTCCAATATCAGCTTTTTCGATTCCCCAGTGATCAATAATGATTGCACCAGTAATGACTAAATCTAGTACACCCTCGTTCCTTGTAGCAGTGGAGGATTGGCCCATACCATCACGAATACTTTTTCCGCCCCCAAACTTTGCCTCATCCCCATATACATTGTGGTCTTTTTCTATTTCAATAAAAAGATCTGTATCCCCTAAGCGAACTTTATCACCTGTTGTAGGCCCAAATAAATTCGCGTAGTTCTTTTTGCTGATGGTCAAGCTCATGATTATTTATCCTTAAAGTTTTTGCTTTTTAGTAGCTGCATTGATGCATCCTTATTGGCATCTTGTGTTACGTTGCCGTTTACAAGATCATTATGTCCAAATGCAGAACGAGTGCCACCAATTTCGACAAGCTCTACTTCTTTTTCTTCGCCTGGTTCAAATCGGACTGCAGTACTTGCTGGGATATTTAAACGCATACCAAAAGCTTTCACACGGCTAAAACTGATTGCTCTATTTACTTCAAAAAAATGAAAGTGTGATCCAATTTGTACTGGCCGATCACCCGTATTTGTTGCTTTCACTTTCAC